>NZ_JAGIXF010000055.1:0-48948 GCF_021483755.1 Burkholderia sp. WTPI3
CGCATAACCGACGAAGCGCGACCGAAGCGCCACGCCCGGGCCGCACGCACCGCCACCGCCCAACTCAACCCGTGTGCACGCCGCGCAGCTTCGTCAGCAGTGCGACGAGACGATCGACGTGCTCGTCCTCGGTGCGCCACGACGACACGCTGATCCGGAACGCCGGCCGCCCCTGCCACACGGTTTGCCCGAACCACACGTCGCCCGAATCCTGCGCGGCCTGAAGGATCGCGAGCGTCTCGTCGTCGGTGCCGGCGCGCACGAGCACCTGATTCAGCACCACGCGATTGAGCACGTCGTAGCCGGCCGCGCGCAGCCCGTCCGCGACGCGCGACGCCTGCGCGCAATGCCGCTCGACCATCGTCGCCACGCCGGCGCGGCCGAGCGAGCGCAACGCGGCCCAAACGGGAATGCCGCGCGCGCGCCGCGAAAATTCGAGGTTCAGGTTCTTCTGCGCATCCTGCGCGCCGCTCAGGTAGACGGCGTCGCTATTCATCGCGGTCGCGAGCGCGGCCGCGTCGCGGCAGATCGCCATCGCGCCGTCGTACGGCGTGTTCAGCCATTTGTGGCCGTCGGTCGTCCAGCTGTCCGCGCCGTCGATGCCGTCGGTCAGCGCACGCTTCGCCGATGCGCGCGCCCACAGGCCGAACGCGCCGTCCACGTGCACCCATGCGCCGGCGGCTTTCGCGCGCGGAATCAGCGTCGCGAACGGATCGAACTCGCCGGTGTTCACTTCGCCGGCCTGCACGCACAGGATCGTCATGTCGTCGAGCGGCGGCAATTGCGCGGGATCGATGCGGCCATGCGTGTCGACCGGTGCGACGATGAGGCGCTTCATCCCGAAACCGAGCACGCGCAGCGCCTTCTTCACCGTGATGTGCGCGAGTTCGGAGAGCACGACCTTCACTTCGGGCGCGCCGATCAGGCCGTCCTCGTCGACATTCCAGCCCTTGCGCGCAAGCAGCGCGCGCCGCGCGGCGACCAGCGCGACGAGCGTACAGGCCGTCGCGCTCGTGCCGAAGCCGACCGCGCTGCCTTCGGGCAGCCCGAGCACGTCGACGACCCAGCGCGCGGCCTGCCGCTCGATCGTCGCGGCCACCGGCGAATTCGCGAACGACGACGCGCACTGGTCCCACGCGAGCATCAGCCGCTCGGCGGCGGCCGCCGCGGGCAGCGTCGCGCCGATCACGAAGCCGAAGTAGTTCGGGCCGTTCGATGCGACGGTCGCGGGCGTGCCCTGCTCGTCGAGCAACCGCAGCACGTCGTCGGCCGGGCGGCCCGTATCGGGCAGCGGCTCGTCGAATGCGGCCAGCCCGGCCAGCGCGGCGGCGTCGGGATACACGCGCCGTTCGTCCGTCGATGCGAGGTAGTCATGCGCGCGCCGGTCGGCGTCGGCCAGCAGGGCGAGTTCATCCATGTCGATTGCCTCTGTGAGGATCAGAGTTGCAGGAGGTCGCGGCCCAGTCGATGCAGCGCATCGTCGATCCGCTTGTAATACGTGAACTTGCCGACGCGCGTCGCCCGGACAAGCCCGGCATCCGCGAGGATGCGCATGTGGCGCGTGGTCGTCGCCGGCGCGATGCCGAGCTTCTCGGTGATGTAGGTGCAGCACACGCCGAGTTCGTCGAAGTCGCCGTGCGGCTGCGGCGGAAAATGCTTGCGCGGCTGCTTGAGCCAGCGCATCACGGCCAGGCGGCTTTCGTTGGCCAGTGCGCTGATGCGGGTGACGTCGTCCATGGGTTCGGCCTCGTTTAACGTTTTTAATATTAGCTAAATGACGAAACGTAAGCAACGGGTTGTGTGGATGGTGTGTACGTTCGTCGCCGGGGTCGGGCCGGGCCGGACGTCGAAGCATCGCATTCGACACGGTGACGTCGAAAACCGGCATTGGAGCGCGCCGGATCCGGCGCGACCGGGTGCTGATCTCGACCAAGACGGGCCTGCCGACCGGCGACGGCCCGAACGACGCCGGCACGTCGCGCGCGCGGCTGATCCGTGCGGTGGACGACGCGCTGCGCCGCCTCGACACCGACTACATCGACCTGCTGCAGCTTCACGCATTCGACCGGGCCACGCCGGTCGAGGAAGCGATGTCGACGCTCGACGACCTGGTGCGCGCGGGCATGCTGCGCTACATCGGTGTGTCGATTTTTGCCGGCTGGCAGATCATGAAGTCGCTCGCGGCGGCCGATCGCCACGGCTGGTCGCGCTGCGTCGCGAGCCAGGTCTACTACTCGCTCGTCGGCCGCGACTACGAATGGGACCTGATGCCGCTCGGCGCGGACCAGGGTCTCCGCGCGCTGGCGTGGAGCCCGCTCGGCTGGGGCCGGCTCACAGGCAAGGTCCGGCGCAACGCGCCGCTGCCCGAAGGCAGCCGTCTGCACGACACGGCCGGCTTCGGCCCGCCGGTCGACGAAGGACGGCTGTACGACGTGGTCGATGCACTCGATGCACACGATGCGATCACCGCGGAAACCGGCAAGACCGTGCCGCAGATCGCACTGAACTGGCTGCTGCAGCGCCCGATCGTGTCGTCGGTGATCATCGGCGCGCGCAACGAGGCACAGCTGCGCCAGAACCTCGGCGCGGTCGGCTGGTCGCTGACCGACGCGCAGATCGCGACGCTCGACGCGGCGAGTGCGGTCGGAGCGCCGTATCGGTACTTCCCGTATCGCCGGCAGGACGCGTTCGCGCGGCTCAATCCGCCGATGCGCGGGTAAGCCGACGAGCGCGCCGCGGCACCCCTACGCGCCAGCCATCACCGTCCGGCCAGCACGCGGTCGATCATCTCGCCGATCCGGCGCGCGAGCGCGTCCATCCGCTCGGCCGGCACGCCGCCGTAACCGAGCACGAGCCCGTTGTAGTCGTGCGCGGTGCCCGGCAGGCAGAACGATGACAGCGGCCGCAGGATCAGCCCGTGCGCCTGCGCGACGCGGCTCAGTTCCGTGTCGGCCACCGGCACGTCGAGCCGCGCGGACAGGTGCATGCCACCCGCGCCGCCCGACACCGTCAGCCGCGTGCTCAGCCGCCGCGCCAGCGCGTCGTGCAGCGCGTCGCGCCGCTCGGAATACACGCGGCGCATACGCCGCAGATGCCGCGTGAAATGCCCGGCGCCGATGAAATCCGCGAGCGCGCGCTGCTCGACCGCGCGGCCGTGCAGCATCGTCGCGCCGGCCGCGTCGCGCAGCGGCTGCGCAAGCGCTGGCGGCACGACCATGAAGCCGAGCCGCAACGCGGGAAACATCACCTTGCTGAAGGTGCCGAGATAGATCACCGGCGCGTCGTCGGCGAGCCCCTGCACGGCCGCGTGCGGCGTGCCGTGGTGGCGGAACTCGCTGTCGTAGTCGTCCTCGACGATCCACGCGCCGGCCGCACGCGCGTGCGCGACGAGCGCGAGCCGCCGCTCCAGGCTCATCACCGCGCCGAGCGGATACTGGTGCGACGGCGTGATGTAGACGAGCTTCGGCGCACGAGCGCGCCAGTCGTCCGGATGCGGCGCGAGCCCCTGCGCATCGACGCCGATCGGCTCGACGCGCAGGTCGGCCGCGAGAAACGCGTTGCGCGCGCCGTGGTAGCCGGGGTTCTCGATCCACGCGACATCGCCCGCGTCGGCCAGCGCGCGGGCGCACAGGTCGAGCGCACCCTGCGTACCGTCGGTGACGATCACCTGCTCCGCGTCGCAGCGCACGCCGCGCGACGCGCGCAGATAACCGGCGATCGCGTCGCGCAGCACCGCATCGCCTTCCGCCGGCTGGTAGCCGAGCTGCGCCGGCCCGGCCGCGCGCCATGCGCGTTCGATGCAGCGCCGCCATTGCGCAAGCGGAAATTCGTCGACGGCCGGCGCGCCCGGCATGAACGGCAGCGACTCGTCGAGACCGCTCGTCGCGCGCTCGGTCCGTGCGACACGTCGCGACAGCACCGTCGTATCGCCGGCCCGCGCCGCGGCAGCGGCCTGCGACCCGCGCAAGCCCATCCGCGCCACCACCGTACCCTGCCGCGTACCGGCCACGAACCCTTCCGACGCGAGCCGCTCGTACGCGTACAGCACCGAATTGCGCGCGATGCCGAGTTCTCCGGCCAGCGTGCGCGACGCGGCGAGCCGCGCGCCTTCGGCGATCCGGCCGCTCAGAATCGCATCGCGCAAACAGGCATACAGCCGCTGCTGCTGCGACATCCGCGTGACCGTGTGCGGCCCCGCTTCACGCTCGAAGGTCGACAGCAGCACCGCGTAATCCATCGTGGCTCCAGAAAGGGGAAGTGTCATGGGTCTACACATGGTGCCACGAACTTTCTATCGTAGATGCCTGCTCCCGTTTCCGGCCACGCCGGGAACGCTTGATTCCATCCTCGAGAGGTTCGCGACCATGAACGCTACAGACACCAGCCTGACCGTACGCCCGGTGCGGGAAGACGATTTCGACAACTGGCTGCCGCTGTGGGACGGCTACAGCCGCTTCTACGGCCGCTTCGACGACACCGCGCTGCCGCGCGAGATCACGCAGCTCACGTGGTCGCGCTTCTTCGACGGCTACGAGCCCGTGCATGCGCGTGTCGCGGAACGCGACGGCCGCCTGGTCGGGCTCGTGCATTTCCTGTATCACCGCAGCACGACGCTCGCCGGCCCGACCTGTTACCTGCAGGATCTCTTCACGCTCGACAGCGAGCGCGGCAAGGGCGTGGGCCGCGCATTGATCGAAACCGTGTACGACGCCGCCCGCGCGCATCGCGCCGAGCGCGTGTACTGGCAGACGCACGAAACGAATCACACCGCGATGCGGCTCTACGACACCGTCGCGGAGAAAACGGGATTCGTGATCTATCGAAAGGTGTTGCCGCGTTGATCACGCAGCACGCTGCGCGGCCGCGGGGAATTCAATCCAGCGGCCGTGCCTTGATCCACAGAAACAGCGGCACGCGCGACCACTGCTTCAACGGGTCCGTATCCGCGCGGTCGGGCAACGGCTCGCGCAGCGACACGATCGCAAAACCGGCCGCCTCCAGCGCATCCATGTAAACCTGAAGCGGCAACGACCAGCCCGCGAAGTGCATCGACAGTCCATCGCGGGTTTCCACACCCTCGAAATGCGCGCTGCCGAAATACGTGCCTTCGAGCACGAACGGCGCGTCGGGCTGCGGCCCCGCGAAGCGGCCGCGATCGCGAAACGGATGCACGAGCGACACGAACAGCAGCCCACCCGGCTTCAGCACGCGGCGCGCCTCGCGCAGCGCAGCCGGCATGTCGTCGAGATCCATCAGCACGTTGTACGCCATCACGATGTCGAAGCCGGCCGGATCGAACGGCAGCGACGCGGCGTCGGCAAGCGCGTAGCGGTGCGCGGAATCGGCGCGACACGCGGCGTCGAGCATCGCGGGAACCGCATCGCTCGCCGTCACGTCATAACCGAGCGCCTTCAACTCGCGGCTCACGCGGCCCTCGCCGCAGCCGATCTCCAGCGCGCGGCCGGTTCCGCGACCGATATATGCGGCAAGCCCCGCCCGATATGTCCAGAACGCATCGTGGCCCGGTCTGCCGGCCCAGTCGATCCATTGGTCGGCGACATACGTCCAGTGTTCGGTGATGGTCTTCGTGTCGGTCATCTGCGCTTCGGTTCAGTGTAAGGTGCGTCGGCCCGGAAGGCGATGGTAAGCCGGAGCGGCCGCGCGCGTGCGCGCGGTTCGAGCGCGGCCCGGCTTGCGTCGGCTCGCGCCGGCCGGTTTCCGTTTCCGGGGGCGACGTTCTACAGTTACGAGAAACCCCGTGCTCCATCGCTCATCGTCGCCGCTCGACGATACGCACCCGATTTCGAGGAAAGTCCATGCCGAGTATCGTCTCCGGTCCCGCCAGTCTCCCGCCGAGCCCCGTCGCCGCCGAAACGCGCATGGTGCACGACGTCGCCACGCTGCAGCCGTCCGACTATCGTTCGCCCGACGGTGCGTCGTGGGTCATCGCCACCGTCACGCCCGCCAGGGACAGCGGCGAGATCGTCACCGGCAACACCTACTTCGACACCGCGAAACAGCAGACCGTCGCGGTGCCCGATGCACGCCGCCGCTACGCGAACCGCGGCACGTGGCAGGTCGTCGCCAGTTCGAGCCCGTCGGTGCCGGCCACCGGCCGTTACGACTGGCTGACGCTCGCGTGGCTGGCGATCAACCGGCGGCCGCTGCCGCAAACGCCCGAGCATCTGTATTCGCCGTTCATTCACGGCGGCACGATCGTCTATCGGTGGGACCCGGCCGCACAGGGCGGCGAGCAGTTCGGCAACGTGCGGATGATTTTTCCGGAATGGCAACAGCAGGTGGCGGCGGTGCTGCAAGCCGCTCCCGCCGACGGCGCGCAAGCGGCGCTCGCGTCGCAGGCATCGGCGCTCGACCGCGCGAAGCAGGACAGCAATCCGATGGCCGCCGTGCTCGACTTCGGCAAGGCCGTACAGGAAGAACCGGCCGACCGGATCGCGTCGAAGCTGCCGGCATTGCTGCGCGCGAACGATCTGCACGAGGTATCGGCAATCGTGTACCAGTGCCTCGCCGCGTCACGCGAAGAGGACCGGCCGCGCCTCGTCGAAGCGATCAACGGCTCGATCTTCTCGTTCGACGACAGTGCGCGCCTGCTCGCGATCGCCTACGGTGCGTTCGCAGCCGGCCGGGTGCGGCCGCGGCCGTTCAACGATCCCGCGCAGACGGCGCGCATCAACGACGTATTTACCGCGTTGAAGCAGCGAACGGCAGCGCTGCACGTGCCGGTTGCCGCCGGTTCGCCGTGGGCCGAGTTCTTCACCGCGTACCGGCTCGGCGGCTCGGCGGCTCGCTCCAACGGCCACGGGATGTGACCCGCGCGGGCATGCACGATCTTCGGTTCGACCCGATACTCGGGATGCCTGCTTGAATGCGACGTCGTCCTGAATGCCGGAGCGCGCATACGCGCGTCTCATCCGTCGAACGATGCGCGCCGCGCGCCGGCGCAGGAAAAACCCGGAACCCGCGCGCATGACGCGGGGTCGAAACGTGACATGACCGCCGGTCGATCCCCCATCCCCAGCCTTTCCTTCCCATGTTGAGCATCGGTCCCTTTTCGATCCGCGTCGTCGCGGTAGCCGCCGCCGCGCTGCTGGCGTGGCTCGTCGCGCGCTTCATGCAGCGCCGCCCGCCGGACGGCCAGCACAAGACCGCGTCGAGCCTGATCCTCGACGTGCTGCTGTTCGGGCTGATCGCCGCGCGTGTCGGCTACGTCGCACAGTGGTGGCGCGACTATGCGGCCGCGCCGCGATCGATCGTCGCGCTCGGCGACGGCGGCTTCGACTGGCGCATCGGCATCGCGGCCGCGCTGGTGTTCGCCGCGTGGCGGCTGCGTCGGCTGCCGGCGCTGCGCCGCCCGGCGGCAGCCGGCATTGTCGTGGGGCTCGCGGCATGGGGCATCGCACAAGGCACGCTCGCGACGCTGCAGCGCAGCGCGCCGCCGTTCACCGCGATGCGGCTCGACGCGCTCGATGCGACGCCCGTGCTGCCGCAACGCTATGCCGGCAAGCCGGTCGTCGTGAACCTGTGGGCGACGTGGTGTGCGCCGTGTCGGCGCGAGATGCCGATCCTCGAGCAAGCGCAGCGCGATCACCCGGACATCACGGTGCTGATGCTCAACCAGGGAGAAGACGCGCAAGCGGTGCGTGCGTTCCTCGAGCAGCAGGGTTTGCGCTTCGACAACGTGCTGCTCGATCCTTCGCTGCATGCGATGCACGCGTACGGATCGCGCGGATTGCCGACGACGCTGTTCTTCAACGCGAACGGCGAACTCGTCGAGTCGCACATGGGCGAGATCACTGCCGCGCGGCTGAAGGACACCCTCTCGCGGCGATTCGGGCGGTGATGCCCTTCGGCCGCGTAAATACAGCCACGTGCGCCAAACGGCCGTTCACGATCGAATGCGTGAAACCGCCCACGGCAGCGTAGCGGCGCATGGCCCTGCGCGCGCCGCGTGCCTCAGGGCCGCGACAGCACCATCACGCGCCCCGACACGCGCTGAAGCTTCAGCCAGCCCGTGTCGGCGGTAAACCGAAGCTGCTGCAGCGGAAAATCGAACCCGGCCTTCTGCGCGGCGCCAACCACGGCATCGGCGATCCAGCGGATCAGTTCCTTCCCTTCGTCGGTCGTCTGGTGGCCGTTCTGAACGCCATAGAAGTAGCGATTGCCGGCGTTGACCTCGTTCTGCAACTGCATCCAGTGCCCCGGCAGGCCGGGCAGGGTTCTGAACAGGTCGGCCACACGCTGCGTCGTCAGGCCGCGCGCCCACAACGCACCGTTGACGTTCGGCCGTGCCAGGTTGTGGCGGTCGGCCTGCTGCGCCTGCTCCTTGACCTCGCCTTTCAGGGAATCGGGTTTCGTCATGATGCTTGCCTCGCGATGGGCCCGGCAGCGGGCCGATTGAATGGAAGAACCACGGAGCGGGCGGCCGGAAGCACGGAGTTCACAACCCTGACGCGCCGGGCCGCCGCGAATGCCATGCCGGCGACACGCGCGCGGCACGGCTCATGGTATCGGCAGACGATTCGTTCCGCCTGCGCCGGGGGAACGATACGCGCATCGCCGGAATTCTTCCCCTGTCAGGTATGTCAGGCGCGATATCGAGCAGCCGTGCCGATCGCGCGGCACGGCCGCCACCGCCGTGCTTACGCGGCGGCCTCCGCCGCGGGCTGCGCGGCAAAAAACGTCGCCTGCGCCGCTTCGTCCGCACGCACATACGCGCGATTGACGCCGCTGATAACCGCGCGAATCGACGCAGTCGTCAGGTTCGCATCGATGCCGACGCCGAACGCGCTGCCGCGCACGCCCGCACCGGCCAGCTCGGCGATCGCGATCGCCTTCGCATCGGCGCCCTGCGACAGCGCGCGCTCCTCGTAGTGCTGGATCCGCAGCGGCGTGCGCAGCGCGTGCATCAGCGCGTCGAGCGGGCCGTTGCCTTCGCCGCGCAGCACGCGGCGCTCGCCGTGCACATCGGCGGTCAGCGCGATCGTCTCGCGGCCGTCGCGCTCGGTCAGTTCATGGCCGACGTAACGCAGCGGCGCATCGCCTTCCACGTATTCCTGCTGGAACAGCGACCAGATCTGCGCGCTCGTCACCTCGTGGCCGCTGTCGTCGGTCAGGCGCTGCACGGCCGCGCTGAAATCGACCTGCAGACGACGCGGCAGCGCGATGCCATAGCCCTGCTCCAGCAGGTACGCGATGCCGCCCTTGCCGGACTGGCTGTTCACGCGAATGATCGAATCGTAGGTGCGGCCCAGATCGCTCGGGTCGATCGGCAGGTACGGCATTTCCCATACGGCGTCGGGGCGCTGCACCGCGAAGCCCTTCTTGATCGCATCCTGGTGCGAGCCGGAGAACGCGGTGAACACCAGGTCGCCAACGTACGGATGGCGCGGATGGATCGGCAACTGCGTGCATTCCTCGGCCGTGCGCGCGACTTCGTTGATCTGCGAGAAATCGAGGCCCGGATCGACGCCCTGCGTGTACAGGTTCAGCGCGAGCGTCACGAGATCGACGTTGCCCGTGCGCTCGCCGTTGCCGAACAGACAACCCTCGATACGGTCAGCACCGGCCATCACCGCGAGTTCGGCCGCCGCGACCGCGGTGCCGCGGTCGTTGTGCGGATGCACGGACAGGATCAACGCATCGCGGCGCGCGAGATTGCGGTGCATCCATTCGATCTGGTCCGCATAGAAGTTCGGCGTGCCGACTTCGACGGTGGCGGGCAGGTTCACGATCGCCTTGCGCTCGGGTGTCGGTTGCCAGACGTCGAACACGGCGTCGCATACTTCCTTCGCGAAATCGAGCTCGGTCGCCGTGAAGGTTTCGGGGCTGTATTGGAGCGTGAACTGCGTATCGGTTGCCGCATCGGCGAAACGCTTGATCGTGCGCGCCGCGTTCACCGCAAGCTGCTTCACGCCGTCGCGCTCGAGGCCGAACACGATCTTGCGGAATTCCGGCGCGGTCGCGTTGTACAGGTGCACGATCGCGCGCTTCGCGCCGCGCAACGCGTCGAACGTGCGCTCGATCAGGTCGTCGCGCGCCTGCGTGAGCACCTCGATCGTCACGTCGTCGGGAATATGGCCGCCTTCGATCAGTTCGCGCACGAAGTTGAAGTCGGTCTCGGACGCAGACGGGAACGCCACCTCGATCTCCTTGAAGCCGATCGCGACCAGCGTCTTGAACATCCGCATCTTGCGCGCGGCGTCCATCGGCTCGAACAGCGCCTGGTTGCCATCACGCAGGTCGGTGCTCATCCAGATCGGCGCCTGCGTGATCGTGCGCGACGGCCAGGTGCGGTTCGGCAAGTTGACGGGCGTGAACGGTCGGTACTTCGTCGCGGGGTTCTTCAGCATCATGATGTTCGGTCCTCGGTCGGTGGGTCGGGTAACCGCCGCGCGGCAGCCGTCACGGATGGCGGCCGGCTGCGCGCGCGGCGGTAAAAACGGCAAAAGGCGGCACAACTGCAAAGCGGTACGGCGAACGACGGCCTTGGCGGTTGAACGACCGGGACGGAGCGGTACGGAAGAAGGACGAACTCAGACGCCGGTCGATAACCGGGGCCAGGTCGGTGATACGGGGGAAATCTGGCGCTTCAGGAAAGAAGCAGATGGAAAGCGCGCAGCCGCAGACCCAGCCCGGAAGAACGGGCTAGTAGTCGTAGCGAGAAGAGCGGCTGGGCGGCTTGCATGGCCGGAATCAAATCACAACGCGGCGTAGGCTGTCAATGGGCGCTGCGCGAGGTCGCGGGTTTCCAGCGGCCGCAAAATCAGTCTCGTCCGATAGGCGCGGCAAGCGCCGGTCGCTATGCTTTCGCGGGTGCGGTGCCGGTGGCGTGTCCTGTTCGAGTTCGGGAGAACGAGCCGGTCCACGATCTCCGTCGGCGCCGCACCCCTCCTTGTCTCGATCCGGTTTCGGCGTGGGCGTTCGGCGGTGGCCGGTGGGCGCGGCCACGACAGAGAAAGACGACGTTGAAACAACACGCTGCCATATGCGCACACCGAGCGTCTGCCCCGAAGCCGGATTCCCCTGCCCTCCCCTGCGTTCCCGCCCATTATTCAAACAATCGCATCACACCTCGATATAGTTCAATGGATATATCGATTAACAAGCATTTGAATTTGCGCCATTAAATCGGACTGTTTCGCTTTTCGATTTACTGGTCAATTTCCATTCCTTGCCGAATATTTTTCCATTTATTTTTTGCCATGCTTGCCTCGCCGCGTTTGAAACAGCAAACGTTTGCGCATCGCGGCAGCGCGCCTTATTGATCCACCTTCAGGAGACATGCATGGCCGACTCTCAAACGTCCTCGAACCGCGCCGGCGAATTTTCGATTCCGCCGAATACCGACTTCCGCGCGATCTTCTTCGCGAATGCCGCCGAGCAGCAGCACATCAAGCTGTTCATCGGCGACAGCAAGGAACCGGCGGCTTATCACAAGCTCACCACGCGCGACGGCCCGCGCGAAGCCACGCTGAATTCGGGCAACGGCAAGCTGCGCTTCGAAGTGACGGTGAACGGCAAGACGTCGGCCACCGACGCTCGGCTCGCGCCGATCACCGGCAAGAAATCGGATGGCTCGGCATACACGGTCAATTTCGGGATCGTCGTATCGGAAGACGGTCACGACAGCGACTACAACGACGGCATCGTCGTGCTGCAGTGGCCGATCGGCTGAAAAAGCCTGTCGATGCCGCGGGGCACGTCAGCCCCGCAGCCGGCATCGCAATGGCGACGGGGCCAACGTATCGCCGATTGATTGCTGTTCCACGTATTGCCGCATACGCGACCCCTTGAACGCGTTCACCGGCCGCACACAGACGGACACTCCATCAAGACGAGGACGACATGCAACAACCGTTTACCCATGACGACCTGTACGCGCTCCTGCAACTCGCCGGCAACGACGCCACCGCCGTGCAATCGAACGGCGATCAGGCGGTGCTCGACCGCATGCGTCAGTTCATGACCGCGCAACTCGTCGAGAAGCTGCCGCAGTACGACGTGTTCGTCGACATCGCGACGATTCCGTACAGCTTCGACGTCGGCAGCTGGCAGAACAAGGTGAAGACCGATGCGGCGGGACAGGTGGTCGCCTGCACGGTGACGTGGGCCGGCGCGCCCGGCGTGCTGCCCGCCGCAGCGGCGAAGTTCGGTGTCGGCGCAGTGGTCACTTACTTCTTGAAGGCGACGCCGCAACCCGTGCAGCCCGATCCCGCGACCACCGGTGGCGGCGAACGCGACGGCGTCTTCAACCTGCCGCCGAACATCGCGTTCGGCGTGACCGCGCTCGTCAATTCGGCCGCGCAGCAGACGATCGACGTCTATGTCGACGACAACGCGAAACCGGCCGCGACGTTCCAGGGCGCGGGCACGCAGGACGCGAACCTGAACACGCAGGTCCTGAACTCGGGCAAGGGGAAGGTACGCGTGGTCGTGACAGCGAACGGCAAGCCGTCGAAGATCGGTTCGCGCCAGGTCGACATCTTCAAGAAAACCTATTTCGGGCTCGTCGGCTCGGAGGACGGCACCGATGGCGACTACAACGACGGGATCGCGATCCTGAACTGGCCGCTGGGCTAAGCAGCCGCACCCGGCCAACCGACCCTCGCCACGCCGCCCGGCGTGGCGGCCTGTGCGGGTACGCCGTACCGCCCTCGGCGCATGCTCCCCGCCGCCATGGCAAATCGGCACATCCGGCCCACCGCAGCAAGGCTGCGCGACTTGTGCGACCGCACGTCGATCGCCGTCACGGCAACGCAACGTCCCGTTCTCGCCGCGACCTCTCGCCGGGTCATTCCCCGATTTCTCAGCCGCCAGTTCCGAACACGGGACTTGCGCTCGATAACTACGACTCATAGAATCGTAGTTATCGAGCGCATCGATGCATCAGGCAAGGCCGGTGTTCCACCGGCCTCAGGCATCACTCAACCGGAGTTGAGCAGTGGCAAATCGCATTCTTGTTATCGGAGCCGGCTTCGCCGGCATGTGGAGCGCACTGAGCGCGGCGCGCCTGCTTGACGAGCAGCGCAGGACCGACGTGGAAATTACCGTGGTGGCGCCGGATGCCCATCTGCACGTTCGGCCGCGCCTTTATGAGGAAGGCCCGGCGAACTTCCGCGCGCCGCTCGGCGAGATCTTCGATGCGGTCGGCGTGAAGTTCGTCCAGGGCACGGTCGAGCGCATCGACGTGACGCGCCGGACTGTCGACGCACTCGGCACGAACGGTCACGCGTCGACGCTCGACTACGACCGCCTCGTGCTGGCTGCCGGCAGCCGTCTGTTCCGCCCGGCGATTCCGGGTCTCGCGGAGCACGCGTTCAGCGTGGACCAGACCGACGAAGCCGTCGAACTCGAAACGCACATTCGCGCCCTGGCGCGACAGCCGGCATCGACGGCACGCAATACGATCGTGGTCGCGGGCGGCGGCTTCACGGGCATCGAAACGGCGGCGGAAATGCCGGCGCGCCTGCGCGCTGCGCTGGGCGAGGAGGCGGACGTGCGCGTCGTGATCGTCGAGCGCGGCGACGCAATCGGCCCCGACCTGGGCGCGGGCCCGCGCCCCGTCATCGAAGAAGCGCTGCGCACGCTCGGCGTAACGTGGCAGCTCGGCTCGGGTGTCGCCTCGGTCGACGCGGGCGGCGTCACGACGGCAGACGGGGAGCGCATCGAATCAAGCACGGTGATCTGGACGGCCGGCCTGCGTGCGAGCACGTTGACCGAACAGATTCCGGGGCGCCGGGACGCAACAGGGCGCCTGCACGTCGATCGCAACCTCGCGGTCGACGGCGTGCCGGGCGTCTACGCGACGGGCGACGTCGCGTATGCTGCAACCGACGACGACGGCAACCATACGATGATGTCGTGCCAGCACGCGATGAACCTGGGCCGTTCGGCCGGGCACAACGCGGCGGCGGACCTGCTGGGGCTGAAGCAGATTCCGTATAGTCAGCCGAAGTACGTGACGTGCCTCGACCTCGGCCCGTGGGGCGCGGTTTATACGGAAGGCTGGGAGCGCGAAGTAAAGCTGACGGGCACGGAAGCGAAGCAGCTCAAACACCGGATCAATTCCGAGTGGATCTATCCGCCGCATGCGGATCGCGCCGAAGCGCTGGCCGCCGCGGATCCGCTGCGGATCGTCGTGGCCTGAGCGGCGCGCCGGCGCCGACGATGCGCGGGCGGCGACAGGCGCGCCCCGCGGGTTGTCGCGCCATCCCGCGCCACCACGGCGCGACTCAGCGCTCGCCGCCGCGGCTCGCGGCGCGATCGGCAAACCAGTCGATCACTTTCGGGCCGTAGCTGGCCGGCGCTTTCGACCAGGCGCGCGCGGCGAGATCGGCGAGCGATTGCTTCTCGAGCTCCGCGCGCATCGCCTGCTCCGCAACCTGCATCACCGCATGAATCGAACAGGTGCCGCGCGTAGCCCACGCGGGTGCGTCGCCTTCGAACACAGCGCATTGGCCGCGCACCTCGCGGCAGTCGAACAGTCGCTTGTCGCCGTCGATCGCCGCGACGACGTCCTGCACGGAGATGTCCCGTGCTGGCTTCGCCAGCGTGAAGCCGCCGCGAATGCCCTCGCTGGAGACGACGATCCCGGCCTTCGCGAGACGCGTGAACAGCTTCGCCGCGTAATCGACGGACACGCCCTGCATCTCGGCCAGATCGCGCACGCTCGCATCGCGCACGCCGGTGGAAGTGTCGGCGAGATAGAGCAGGCAATGCAGGCCATACTCGACACCGGTGCTGATGAACGACATGATATTGCGACTCGGGGTATCGGAGTTGGGAGCGTAGCGCAGGATGGCGACAAAGTCATCCGTTCTGCTTGCATCGATCGCACGGCGGCAATCCGGGGTCGCGCCCCTGCAAAAACGATCGAATGCCCGCGCCGATCCGCCGATCAACGTATCGCCTTCGCCGCCATCCGATCACCACGCTCACCGCACGCTTCCATTCCCGGTAATCGTGCACTGATGCTCACTGCCGAGTCACGGTGTACCGCGATCAAAATTCAGGTTTCCTGATGATCAACCGAATGCATTATCGACAGCCACCGACAGCGTACCTTTCGTGATCGTCGTACCGCTGGAATACGCGTTGCCGCCCGCGGCGGAAGGGGTGACCGTCAGCGTGCCCGTGAGGGTGTCGGCCGGTCTATACGTCATCGGTGGCACGCGCATTTGATCGTTCTTGCGAGACGCGCCCCCGGAGGCCGACGTGGCCGGTGATTTTTTGAATGGCGGGCAGGCCTCGTAGGTAGGATTGGCGGGGGAATCCGCCTATGCGATGGCACTGGCCAAGGACGCGGCGACACCGCCTGCAGCAGTCCTGAGGATGATGGGGAGCGCCTTCACCGCTCAATCCATTACTCTCTGATTCTCAATCTCATGAAAAGGCCGCGATCAGTCGTTGCAGCAACGGTATTCTCGCCGTCAACCAGTCCATCCTGGATGGCGGCATGGCAATGAAGCGCAACGGAGAAGACTTCGATTGGTCGTAGTAAAAAATAGTGTCGTCCCCGTACTCCAGTTTCCTGGGTGCTGCATCGTTAATTGTGCGCACCGCAAAGTATCGAAGCTGGACACACTCACCAGTTGAAATTGCCACTTCTTGCAAAACTCGACGAGATTGCCTTTGTCGCCAACCGTCTGAAAATCAAAATCCACCGAAGATCTGAATTTTTCTTTTACCGCGTGATGCAGCAGATCTTTCAACCTTGCCCCGGGCATTTTTGTTGTAGATATTTTTCGAGATGAGCTGGTTATATCGTGCCTTGACCTTCCCAAACTTGAGGGCCCACTCAAGGGTGACGGTGGTATTGTCAAACGGCTGGTTCGTCTTGAAGCTGTTATCCCAAACGTGCTTGGGGCCACCAAACCATCGCCTGGCAAGCTTGGCCGCAACAGGCCATTTCATTCGTTGCATTGCCTCAGGGACATCCAGTAAGTCAAAGGGAGGAGGATTTTCGCAGTCTTCTGCGTCGACTGGCTCGGACGGCTTGGGAGGCGTGGCCTGCTTTGCTGGCGGAGCCTTTGCTGGCTCCGGTGTTTTCATCGACTCATGCGTCGATGGCTTGGGATCTAGAAGCTTGAAAAGCTTGGGTTCGCCAGGAGCAAGCCTGTCCATGCAAACACCTTGCGGTGTATTCAAAGGAATGCATCCGTTGGCGCCAGCGTGCTCCTTCCACTTCGGCAGCGAAAATGGAATCGGCGACGTCTTGATTTCGTAATACGGTACTTTTTTGACGTCTGGCATAGTCTTGCTGTGTCGTGAAGGCAATACGTTGCTGACACGTCCGCAGCATGGACACTGGCTAAGCCGAGCAAGCAAATGCTGCGCTCATCGTCTTGCTCCGGTTTCGGCGCAGGCGCTCGGCGCTCGCATATGGCAGCGTGCTGTTTCAACATCGTCTTTCTCTGTCCTGGCCGCGCCCACCGGCCACCACCGAATGCCCACGCCGAAACTGGATCGCAACTGGGATGAGGTGCGGCGCCGGCGAAGATCGTTGACCGACTCACTCCGAACATGAACAGGGCACCCTCACCGGCACCGCACCCGCGCAAGCATAGTGACCGGTTGTCACGGTGCCTATCGGACGAGACTGATTCTTGCAGCCAATATCGCACTGCACTGGCCTGATACACCTGACTGACACTCAATTTGGAGATGAGGAGTACCGTGCAAACGGCATGCGCGCTCGAAGTTCGGCGGCTTTTTCATTTAACCGGCCCGTTGCCGGCCCTTCACGAGCAAAGCAGTCAGCCGGCCGGCGACGCACCCCGCCGCGCGGCCGCCACCGGCTGCGACCACGCAGCCGACGCGAGCCGTGCGTGCGCACCCTTCGCGACACGCTCGAACGCCACGCGCTGCGGCCCTTTCAGCGCGTCCGCCTTCGCGGCCCGCACCAGCGCGACCGGATCGACCGGCCGGTTGTGCCGCCGCACCTCGAAGTGCAGATGCGGGCCCGTCGCCGTCCCGGTGCTGCCGACCGCACCCACGCGCTGCCCGCGCGCGATCCGCATGCCGGTCCGCAGCGTCGGCTCGAACGCCGACAGATGCGCGTAATACGACGCATAGCCGCCATCGTGCCGCACCACCACGTACTTGCCGTAGCCGCCCGGCTCCGTGCCGATGAACGACACGACGCCGCGCTCCGATGCACGGACCGTGCGGCCCGCCGGCGCGGCGAGATCGACCCCGGAGTGCACGTGACGCGCACCCGTCACCGGATGCACGCGCGTGCCGAAACGCGAACTGGTGCGCGTCGCGCTGACCGGCTGCGCGAACCGGGTGCCGGCGAGCGGCACGCCGTCGAGATCGTAGTAAGCGCCCGGCGATCGCGCATCGGCGGCAAACCACACCGCCGCGACGCGCTGGCCGCGAAAGCGGATATCGAGCGCGGTCACGCGCGGGTCGCCGGATAACGATGCGTCGTCAGTCGGTTCGAAGGCCACGCGGAACGTATCGCCCACGGCACCCTGTTGCTTCAGGTCGAGCCGGCCGGCCAGCATGCGCGTGACCTGTGCGGCGACGCCGGCCGGCAGATCCGCACGCGCGAGCGAGGCACGCAGGCTGCCGGCGATCGCGCCGACCCGCGCACCGCCCGCCGGCTCCACGAGCATGAACGGCTCGGCCGATGCCAGGCCGGCCTCGCGCGACGCAAATGCGAACGGCACGCCGATCGCGGGCAACGGCGATGCAATACCGTAGTCGAAGCGGCCCGCGTAATCGCGCTCGATCGCATCGCGCGCGGCGTCGCAGAGCACGACATACGGTGCGCATGCGCCGGCACGAACGACGAATGGGCCAGGTCGGTCGTCCGTCCGCGCACCCGCCGCATCCGACGCGTGCACGACACGCGGCACCGTCGTCGAGGCGAGCAGACCGCCCCAGACGGTGCGGGCGGAATTGAAAAAGGGCACGTCGAAGAGGTCGGCCGCCTGCGCCAGCGCGGGCATGACAGGCGCGGCGCCGGATGATGCCAGCGCCACCGCGCCCTGCGCGCCGGCAAGCCACGCCGCCGCGACGACACCGCGCAGCAGCGCGCGGTGATTCGGCAAGCGGACGGCGCCGCGTGGCGCGCAACGACCTCGTTCGCGTGCGAGACGTAAACACAGGTCGAACCGCATCGCGTCGTCACTCGCTATCAATGAAAAATCGGGTAAGCGCCGGATCTCGCGGAGGAACGATCATCGCGATCCGGCAATGAGGAATCGAGTGTATCGACGCACCCTGCTTCACTGAATAAGACCAATCCTATTTGGTCCGATATCGGCTTCGTACTCGAACGAAATCGCGATTGCATCGCCGGACCGCGCGCAAATCCGGCCTGGTGTGCTCGCTCGACACTCGGCGTGCCGTGTACAGTCGAGGGCTGCCGACACGCTGCGTGCCGCACTCTCTTTCTTCAAACCGGAATCCCGTCATGTTTCTCGACCATCTTCATCCGGAACGCTGGACGTTCCTGTGGAACGCGTTGTCCACCCTCTCGATCAGGCTCTGCGGCGCGCTCGCGCTGCTCGTCGCCGGCTGGTGGCTGTCGAAGCGCATCGGCAACTGGCTGAGCCGTCTGCTCGCGAACAAGGAGCGCGTCGACGACACGCTGCGGCCGATTCTCTGCGACGTCGCGGTGTGGGGCATCCGCATCGTCGCGATCGTCGGCGCGCTGTCGCAACTCGGCATCCAGACCGCGAGCATCGTCGCGGTGCTCGGCGCGGCCGGCCTCGCGATCGGGCTCGCGCTGCAGGGCACGATGCAGAACATCGCGGCCGGCATCATGCTGTTGCTGCTGCGGCCGTTCAAGGTGGGCGACTACATCGACGGCGGCACGGGCGTCGCGGGGACGGTGGACGAGGTCGGGCTCTTCATGACGCGGCTCACGAAACCGGACGGCATCTGCGAGTACGTACCGAACAGCGCGCTGTGGGGCAGCGCGATCCGCAACTACACGCGCAATCCGACGCGTCGCCTCGATCTCGAAGTGGAAGTGTCGGTGCACGACGACATCGATCGCGCACTCGACGCGCTGCGCGCGCTGGCCGCGGCCGACCCCGACGTGCTGCACGATCCCGCGCCGGACGTGATGGTGATGCGCTTCGACGACAGCACGGCGATCGCGAACATGCGCGTCTGGACGCATACCGACAAGTTCTGGGCGATGCGCTGGCGTCTCGCGCGCCAGGTGCGCAAGACCCTCGCCGATGCGGACTGCGCGCTGCCGATCCGCACGCGCGAGCTGCATATCGTGCACGACGTCGAACAGCAGCAGCGGCCGCCGGCCGAACCACGTCGCGCGCAGGCGTCGTGACGCAACGGGGCGCGGCGCGCCCCGTTGCCATTACATCCTGACGATGTCGAGCAGCGCCTTCCTGCCGCTCTTGTAGGTGAACACCGAGATCGCGCCGTGCTTCAGGTCGCCCTGCGGCGTGAAGCTCGTTTCGCCGATCACGCCGTGATAGTCGGTCGCCGGCATCGCGGCCAGCACCTTCGCCGGGTCGGTCGAATTCGCGCGCTTCATCGCGTCGACGATGATGTACACCGCGTCGTACGAGAACGGCGCATACACCTGCATCGGCTGGTGGTAACGCGCTTCGTAGCGCTTCACGAACGCCGCGCCGCCGGGCATCTTCTCGAGCGCGATGCCGGCTTCCGAGCACACGACGTTGTCCGACGCCGGGCCCGCGAGCTTCGGCAGGTCGGTCGAGCAGACGCCGTCGCCGGCGAGCACCTTCGCGCGCAGGCCGAGCTGGCGCGCCTGCTTCGCGAGCGGGCCGCCGGTGGCGTCCATGCCGCCGTACATGATCGCGTCGGGGTTCTCGCCCTTGATCTTCGTGAGGATCGCGCGGAAGTCGATCGCCTTGTCGTTGGTCGCGTCGTGCGAGACGACCTTCATCCCCGACGCCTTCGCCGCCTTCTCGAACTCGGTCGCGAGGCCCTGCCCGTAGGCGGTCGAGTCGTCGATCACGGCGACCGTCCTGACCCCCATGTTCCTCGCCGCGTAACTGGCGAGCGCGGGCCCCTGCTGCGCATCGGTCGCGACAACGCGATAGGTCGTCTTGAAACCCTGTTGCGTGTACATCGGGTTGGTCGCGGCCTGCGAGATCTGCACGACGCCGCCGTCGCGATAGACGCGCGATGCCGGAATCGACGTGCCCGAGTTGTGGTGGCCGACGACGCCGACCACCTTGTCGTCGACGAGCCGCTGCGCGACCTGCGTGGCCTGGCGCGGATCGCCCGCGTCGTCCTGCGCGTCGAGCTGCAGCGTGACCTTCTTGCCGCCGATCACGAGCCCCTTCGCGTTGATTTCCTCGACCGCGAGCCGCGCGCCGTTCTCGCTGTCCTTGCCGAGATGCGCGATCGCGCCGGTCAGCGGCGCGACGTGCCCGATGCGCACGATTTCATCCGCCCGCGCGGAAAACGCGGACAGTGCGCACGCCAGCCCGACCGCGGCCGCACATGCCGTCTTCTTCTGATGCCGATTCATGTTCGTCTCCTTCGTTGTCGCTCTTCGTTGGTGATCAGGACCATCGTTCATGGGAGGCAAAGCGAGATGCGCTCACGCGCGCCCTTCGAATCCGAGCAGCACGTTCACCGCATTGATGCCGATTTCGTCGACCATGTAGCCGCCTTCCATCACGAACAGCGTCGGCAGCTTCAGGCGCGCAAGCGTTTCGCCGATGCGCAGATAGTCCGGCGAGCGCAGGCGGAAATGGCTGATCGGATCGTGCTCGAACGTGTCGACGCCGAGCGACACGACGAGCAGGTCGGGGGCATGCGCGGCGATCGCGGCCGCAGCATGGTCGAGCGCCGTCGCGTAGGTGCTCCACTGGGTGCCCTTCGGCAGCGGCAGATTCAGGTTGAAGCCTTCGCCCGCGCCGGCGCCGCGCTCGTCCGCATAGCCGGAGAAGTACGGGTACGACACCGGCGGCTCGCCGTGGATCGATGCGAACAGCACGTCGGAACGGTCGTAGAAGATGTCCTGCGTGCCGTTGCCGTGGTGGAAATCGACGTCGAGCACCGCGACACGCGCCGCGCCGCTCGCGATGCCGTGCTGCGCGGCGATCGCCGCGTTGTTCAGGTAGCAGTAGCCGCCCATGTATTCGCGGCCCGCGTGGTGACCGGGCGGCCGGCACAGCGCGAACGCCGCGCGCGCGCCGCCATTCGACAGCAGGTCGGCGCCGGTCAGCGCCGAGTTCGCGCTCGCGCTCACCGCGTCCCACGTGCCGGCGTTGATCGGCGCGCCGGCATCCATTGCGAAGAAGCCGAGCTTGCCGTCGATGAACTCGGGCAGCGTCGCCGCCGCCGGCATCGCGCGCACCGGCCACACGAGCGGCAGCGCCTGGCAGGTGCGGCCGGTCGCGGTCCATTCGTCCCATGCGCCGGCGAGAAAGTCGACATAGCGCGCGCTGTGCGCGCCGGCATAGCTCGCTCGACCGAACGCGCGCGGCGCGATCACGTCGCCGAGGCCGGCCGCGCGAACCTGTGCGAGCACCGTCTCGGCGCGAAGGGGATTCTCGAACGAATCGGTGATCGCGCCGTCTTTCAGTTCGACGCCGCGATGCAGATGATGATCGCTGCTGTAGACCGTGAGCATGGTTGACCGTTGCAGTGAGGGCTGTGAGGGGTGGCAACAGTCTATTGCCGCCTACCGGCAATAGCTTTGCTTTTCACCTCTCCGTTTCGTACAATTTTGAGAAAACCGCCTACGGAGACCCTGGAATGAGCAAAAATCGCGCTTCAGTGGAGCTGGACGGCGTCGACCGCGCGATGCTGCGCCTGCTCCAGGAAGACGGCGCGCTGTCGAACGCGACGCTCGGCGAGCGGCTGTCGCTGAGCGTCACGCCGTGCTGGCGGCGGCGCAAGCGGCTCGAGGACGAAGGCGTGATCACCGGCTACCAGGCGAACCTCGACCGCCGCGCGCTCGGAATGAACGTGTTCGCGTTCGTGCAGGTCACGTTCAACATGCATTCGGACCAGGATTCGGATCACTTCGAGGATGTGATGCGGCGTCACGACGAAGTGACGTCGTGCCACAAGATCACCGGCGCGGCCGACTACATCCTGCAGGTCGTCGCGGCCGATCTCGACGCGTATGCGGAATTCGTCGAGCACGTGCTGCGAAAACAGGCCGGCGTGTCGTCGATCCAGTCGAGCCTCGCGTTACGCGAGATCAAGTTCTCGTCGCGCGTGCCGGTACCGGATGCGTGAACGCCTCTTCGCCCGTGCGCGGGCATCCATTGCCGATCGTCATCCCATGGAGCGCTACGTAATGAAACCCTTCATTCCTTCCGTGTCGATTGCTACCGCGATCGCCATCGCATTTGCATTGAGCGCATGCGCGACGCAACAGCCTCCCCCTCTCCCGGCCGATATCGCCGGGCAGGATACGCAGGACACGCAGACCGCGCAGGCCGCCCCGCCGATCGTCGGCGGCGACCGCGATGCGCACGGCTGCATCGGCTCGGCCGGTTACGCATGGTGCGAGCGCACGCAGCAATGCGAGCGCCCGTGGGAACTCGCGAAGGCGCATGGCTTCGCGAATTCCGCGCAGGTGTACGAGCAGTTCTGCCGAAACGGCGGCGGGAAGTGATGCGGTAACCGGTCGCGGTGCAACGCCGTGACCGGATGAAGAACCGGCGGTGCGCGCGGCGCACCGATCGCATGCGGGGCACCCCCTCGTGCCGGCGAATTTTCCCGTGCCGCGCACCGTCATTCCGGAAACCCGGACACGCAAAAATCCCCACGAAAACCAGGGCTATTTGGCACCGGCGACACACTAATCGAGTTCGGTTACATTACGCGCCCCTTTCTGTCCCGCCCCCGCTCGACGCGTCGCGCGCGGCCTCTTTCCACGCAGCCCGCAACGCCGAACGGCAAGGCCTGCGGCAAGGGCCGATGCGCGTCGCGCATGCCTGCGGCGCGCGCAACGGCATGACCGGCGGGCACCAATCCGAAGGTGTCCTGCGCAATGACTTCGCGTGCGCAAATACAACAGCGAGCAGGGCCGATCCGGAATTCCGGATTCGCGATCCGGATCTCCGGATGGGCGAGCCGGTCGCGATCGAGCATCGCCGGGCGGGATGGCAAGCCGATGCATTCAAGTTGAAAAAGAGGATCTGCTGTGATCAAAACGTTACGGGTAATTCTGTCGGCGCTCGCGCTGTGCGTCGCCGCGTCGTCCGCGCATGCCGCCGATACGAAGAAGGTCGACGTCCTGCTGGTGGGCGGCGGCATCATGAGCTCGACGCTCGGCGTATGGCTGCACGAGTTGCAGCCCGACTGGTCGATGACGATGGTCGAGCGCCTCGACGGCGTGGCGCTGGAGAGCTCGAACGGCTGGAACAACGCGGGCACCGGCCACTCGGCGCTGGCCGAGCTGAACTACACGCCGGAGAAGGCGGACGGCAAGATCGACATCTCGAAGGCGATCGAGATCAACGAGTCGTTCCAGATCTCGCGCCAGTTCTGGGCGTGGCAGGTCCGGCAGGGCGTGCTGAAGAACCCGCATTCGTTCATCAACTCGACGCCGCACATGAGCTTCGTGTGGGGCGACGACAACGTCCGTTTCCTGAAGAAGCGCTACGAAGCGCTGCAGGCGAGCCCGCTGTTCCGAGGGATGCAGTACTCGGAAGACTACGACCGGATCAGGCAGTGGGTGCCGCTGATGATGGAGGGCCGCGACCGCAACCAGAAAGTCGCCGCCACCTGGACGCCGATCGGCACCGACGTGAACTTCGGCGAGATCACGCGCCAGTTCGTCGGCTACCTGAAGACGCAGCCGAACTTCACGCTGTCGCTGTCGAGCGAAGTGCGCGAGATCTCGCGCAACGCGGACGGCACGTGGCACGTGTCGTGGGTCAAGCTGCATTCGGATGAACCGCCGCAGGCCGTCGACGCGAAGTTCGTGTTCATCGGCGCGGGCGGCGGTGCGCTGCACCTGCTGCAGGCGTCGGGCATCCCCGAGGCGAAGGATTACGGCGCGTTCCCCGTCGGCGGCTCGTTCCTCGTGACCGACAACCCCGACGTCGTGAAGCAGCACCTCGCGAAGGCGTACGGCAAGGCGTCGGTCGGCTCGCCGCCGATGTCGGTGCCGCACCTCGACACGCGGATCATCGACGGCAAGAAGATCATCCTGTTCGGGCCGTTCGCGACGTTCTCGACCAAGTTCCTGAAGAACGGTTCGTATTTCGACCTCGCGAAGAGCACCAACTTGCACAACGTCGCGCCGATGATGCGCGTGGGCGTCGACGAATTCCCGCTGGTCGAGTATCTGGCCGGCCAGCTGATGCTGTCGGACGACGACCGCTTCAACGCGCTGAAGGCATATTTCCCGAACGCGAAGAAGGAAGACTGGCGCCTGTGGCAAGCCGGCCAGCGCGTGCAGATCATCAAGCGCGATCCGAAGAAGGGCGGCGTGCTGAAGCTCGGCACCGAGATCGTCAGCTCGCAGGACGGCAGCATCGCGGGCCTGCTCGGTGCATCGCCGGGCGCGTCGACTGCCGCGCCGATCATGCTGAACCTGATGCAGAAGGTGTTCAAGGACAAGGTCGCGACGCCCGAGTGGCAGCAGAAGATCCGCCAGATCGTGCCGAGCTACGGCACGAAGCTGAACGACAGCCCGGCGAAGGTCGTCGACGAATGGGCCTACACGAGCGACGTGCTGCAACTCGCGCCGCCGCCGAAGATCGACCTCAGCGCCCCTGCCCCGTCGGGTGCCGCCGCGGCGCCCGCCCGGCCAGCCAGGGCAGCGGCCGACATGGCCCTGTAATCCGCCGGACGGCAACGCGCCGCAGGCCAGGCGCGCCGTTGCCCGTTCGCCCGCGCCCGTCGCACCTGAATGACGGACCGCCGGCCGCTCCGGAGAACGGGGAGACGGCGGGCAATCTGCGGCCATCCGCGAGGATGGCCGTTTTTGCGTCGACGCCCGGCGATCGGGCGCGCGCCGCCGGCCGTACCCCGGCGGCGGCTGGACGAAACCGGTCGATTCCGCCGGTTCTGCGCCATCCGGCCCGGCACCGCGCGCGGT
This sequence comes from Burkholderia sp. WTPI3, assembly GCF_021483755.1. Classification (NCBI taxonomy): domain Bacteria; kingdom Pseudomonadati; phylum Pseudomonadota; class Betaproteobacteria; order Burkholderiales; family Burkholderiaceae; genus Burkholderia; species Burkholderia sp. WTPI3. Next base: position 25,043 of record NZ_JAGIXF010000055.1, read on the forward strand.
ATCCGCTAGAATTGCGGCACGCGCGATCCCGAATCGCCCTCCCGATCCATCATCCGCAGCGTCGCACCCTCACGCCACCGTCCGCTCCGCCCCGCTCCCGCGGGTGCGCGCGACTGCCGTGGCCATGCGGCGCCCGCGCCCGCCTGCCAGGGGCGCACAACCGAATTCAGCTGGAGAAAGACCGTGTTTACCTGCCGAAACCAGAGCTGCGGCACGCAGTGGGAGACGTCCGACGTCGTCATCAAGGACGAAGGCCAGGGGCTGCTGTTCCGCTGCCCGCTGTGCGGCGCCCGCAACTATCTCGAACGCTTCGAGGACGACGAAGGCAAGGTCGTCTACGAGCAGATGGAAGGCCGCCCCTACCTCGGAGACATCTCTTGACCCAACCGACCGCCACGCCGTTCAGCGCGCTGCAGCTGACGCCCGCCGCGCTCGCGAACCTCGCGCAGCTCGGCTATGTCGACATGACGCCGATCCAGGCCGCGAGCCTGCCGATCGCGCTGGCCGGCCATGACCTGATCGCACAGGCGAAGACGGGCAGCGGCAAGACCGCCGCGTTCTCGCTCGCGCTGCTGGCGCGCCTCGACACGCGCCGTTTCGACGTGCAGGCGATGATCCTGTGCCCGACGCGCGAGCTCGCCGACCAGGTCGCGCAGGAAGTGCGCCGCCTCGCGCGCGCCGAGGAAAACGTGAAGGTGCTGACGCTGTGCGGCGGCACGCCGATGCGCCCGCAGGCGCAGAGCCTCGAGCACGGCGCGCATATCGTCGTCGGCACGCCGGGCCGGATCATGGATCACCTCGACCGCGGCAACCTGAAGCTGGGTGCGCTGAACACGCTCGTGCTCGACGAGGCCGACCGGATGCTCGACATGGGCTTCTTCGACGACATCGCGAAGGTCGCGCGGATGTGCCCGACGACGCGCCAGACGCTGCTGTTCTCGGCGACCTATCCGGACGGCATCGCGAAGCTGAGCCAGCAGTTCCTGCGCAACCCGAAGGAAGTGAAGCTCGAGGAGCGTCACGACAACAGCAAGATCCGTCAGCGCTTCTATGAAGTGGCGGAAACCGAGCGGCTGCACGCGGTCGGCCAGTTGCTGAATCACTACCGCCCGGTCAGCACGATCGCGTTCTGCAACACCAAGCAGCAATGCCGCGACCTGCTCGACGTGCTGCACGCGCAGGGCTTCCACGCGCTCGCGCTGCACGGCGAGCTCGACCAGCGCGAGCGCGATCAGGTGCTGATCCAGTTCGCGAACCGCAGTTGCTCGGTGCTGGTCGCGACCGACGTCGCCGCGCGCGGGCTCGACATCGCGCAACTCGAAGCGGTGATCAACGTCGACGTGACGCCCGACCCCGAAGTGCACGTGCACCGCATCGGCCGTACCGGCCGCGCGGACCAGGAAGGCTGGGCGCTGAGCCTCGCCAGCATGGACGAGATGGGCCGCGTCGGCGCGATCGAGCAGGCGCAGAAGCGCGAGGTCGAATGGCATCCGCTCGCGGAACTGAAGCCGGCCGGCGACGGCACGCTGCTGCCGCCGATGGAGACGCTGCAGATCCTCGGCGGGCGCAAGGACAAGATCCGCCCCGGCGACGTGCTCGGCGCGCTGACCGGCGACGCGGGCTTCGACGGCAAGCAGATCGGCAAGATCAACGTGACCGAGTTCTCGACCTACGTCGCGATCGAGCGCGGCGTCGCGCACGACGCGCTGCGCAAGCTCAATGCGGGGAAAATCAAGGGCAAGCGGGTCAAGGTCCGGCTGATGGACGAAGAGTGACGAGGTGATGCCGGACGGGCGGGCCGCAGCGCTTATGCGGCACGCCCGCCGAGCATCGCCAGACACTGCCTTACCGCGCCCCGTTCCCCGCCGCCTCGCCCGCACGCGCCGGCGCGTCAGAACGGAATGACGGCCTTCGCCCACACGGCCTCGCCGGCCGGCCGGTTGCGCACGAAAAACTCCTTCACGACGCGCGCTTCCAGACTGACCTTGCTGAACTGGTAACGGAAACCAGGCCCGATCGCGAACGCCTGTCCGCGAAAACCGTCGCCCCCGACCGCCTGCCCGTTCTGCATGTCGTCGGTCGTCTGCTTGACGAAGTACCCCGACAGCCCGACCCGCGCCTTCGGCGTGACCGCATAGCTCGCCGAGTAGTCGACGTGGAACAGGTTCCCCGAGTGGTAGTGCGTGTCGTTGTTCGGCGAGTTGAAGCTGTACGTGAACTTCGCGGACACCTCGACCTTGTCGTTCGGCAACCACGACACGCCGAACACCGGCCGCGCGGTGTAGTAGTTCTTGCCGGTGTTCAGCGCCGCATGCATGTCGTACTGGCCGGTCGGGAACACGAACTCGATCGCCGCGACGGTGCGCAACGCACCCGAACCCCATGCGATCAGCGCGGGGCTGACGATCAGGTCGCCGAGATTGGTGCGGTCGAACGACGCGCCGCCCGCATCCAGCGCCAGATGCTCCATCGGCAGCACCGCATACGCGCCGTAGCGCCCGCCGAGCACCGACAGGTTCGACATCCAGACGACGCGCGGAATCAGCACGTCGGCATCGAGCTTGAAGCCCGGCACCGAGCTGTTGCCGTGGGAATCGTTGAAGTGCGACGCATGGTAATGGGTGTAGTACAGCAACCCGTAGAGCCCGGCCGGCGGCAACGCACCGGCGAAGAACGCCTCCGCGCCCTCGCCGATCGTATCGCCGCCCCCCTCCGTCGCCCGCGCGCCCGTGCTCAGCGCCATGCCCGCGCACGCGGCGAGCGAGACCAGTCCGAATGCAGCCTTTCGTTTCATCGATGTCTCCAATATTCGTTCTACTGAATTGATTTTTTATGTCCGCCCTGATCGCCCCGCCGTTCGCCTACTCGTTGAAGTGCTCGATCACGAGCCGGTTGAAGCGTGCGGCGTGCTCGATCTGCGTCCAGTGCCCGCAGCGGCCGAACACGTGCAACTGCGCGTTCGGCAACAACTCCAGTAGCTTCATCGAACTGTCGAGCGGAATCACGCGATCCTCGCGACCGTGGACGATCAGCGTGTCGTGCGGCAGCGCGCGCAGCTTCGTCTCTTCGCTCGCGAGCGCATCGACCCAGCGCTGACGCGGCGCGGGGAACATGTTCGCGAACGCCTCCTGGTAGCCGGGCCGCACGCTCGCGTCGTAGCGCAGCTTCGCAAGCTCGTCGTTCACGAGCGTGCGATCGAACGCGAAGATGTCGAGCAGACCGCGCATGTTCGCGATCGACGGGGTATAACCCCAGACGGCGTCGAGCCCTTCGGTCAGCGTGAAGCGCGTGCCCGCCGCGCCCATCAGCACGAGCCGGCCGACCCGCTCGGGCGCGCGGACCGCCAACGCAAGCGCCAGCGCGCCGCCGAACGAATTGCCGATCACGTGCGCGCGCTCGACGCCGAGCGCATCGAGCAGGCCGAGCGCGTGATCGACCCAGTTGTCCATCGAATAGGTGTACCCGCTCGGCCGTTCGGTTTCGCCGAATCCGGCCATGTCGGGCGCGATCACGCGGAACTGCGTGGCCAGCGCGGGCATCGTGAGCCGCCAGTTCGCGTAAGCCGTGACGCCCGGGCCGGAGCCGTGGATCAGCAGCACGGGCGGCCCGTCGCCGACGTCGTGATAATTGGTGTCGAGGCCGCCCGCGACGATCCGGCGGCCGATTTCAGGGTTGCTTGACATGACGCTCCTCCAGTCGATTTCCGTGGCGCACGCTGCGTCAGCGTCCGCGCTTTTTCGCACTCTGCCCGCCGATCCCGAAGTGCGCTTTCGGCATCTCGGTGATGATCACGCGCACCGATTCGATCGGTGCATCGAGCGAGCGATGGATGGCTTCGGTGACCTCGGCGATCAGGCGTTCCTTCTTGTCGTCGTCGCGGCCTTCGAGGATGTACAGATGCGCTACCGGCACGATGGCCTCCCTTTCGTTCAGGACGTTCAAATGAAGCGCAGGCCGACCGACCCGACGTCCTGCACGCGCAGCGTCACGTTGTCGCCGGCCGCGACGGCCACCGCCTCCGTGATGCCGCCCGACAGGATCAGGCTGCCCGCGGGAATCGATTCGCCACGCGCACCCAGGTGGTTCGCGAGCATCGCGATCGCGGCGGCCGGATGCCCGAGCACCGCCGCGCCGGCGCCGAACGCGACCGGCTGCCCGTTCTTCTCGAGCACGATGCCGAGCGTGCGCAGATCGACGCCGTCCACCGCCAGCGGGCGGCCGCCCGCGACGAAACGCGCGGCCGACGTGTTGTCGGCCACCACGCTCTTCAGGTCGAACTTGAAATCGCGGTAGCGGCTGTCGATCACCTCGATCCCGGCGACGACGAAGTCGGTCGCGGCGAGCACCGCGCCGACATGGCAGCCCGGCCCCTTCAGCTCGGCCTTCGTCACGAACGCGATCTCCGGCTCCACCTTCGGATGAATCAGCGCGGACGTATCGCACTCGCCGCCGTCGGGCAGATCGCAGATATCGGTCAGGAAGCCGAACACGGGTGTGTCGACGCCCATCTGCCGCATCTTCGCGTGCGAGGTCAGGCCGGCCTTGTAGCCGACGATGCGCGCGCCGCGCGCGAGCTGCCGGCGGCGGATCGCATCCTGCACGGCGTAGGCGTCGTCCCAGTCCATCTCCGGATGACGGTCGGTGATCTTCGGCGTGTCGCGCGCGTCGCGCATGCAGTCGTCGAGATGCGCGGCCAGCGACTCGATCGTGTCAATCGACAGGTTCATGCGGCCTCCCGCTTCGCTTGCGCGGCGCGCGCCTTCGCGAGCGTCAGCGCGGTGTCCTCGATCATGTCCTCCTGCCCGCCGACCATCCCGCGCCGGCCGAGCTCGACGAGGATGTCGCGCGCAGGAATCCCGTACTTCTCGCCGGCCCGCTTCGCGAACAGCAGGAACGACCCGTAGACGCCGGCATAGCCCAGCGTCAGCGCGTCGCGGTCGATGCGGATCGGGAAGTCCATCATCGGCACGACGAGATCCTCCGCGACGTCCTGGATCTTCCACACGTCGACGCCGGTCTCGATGCCCATCCGCTCGCACACGGCGACGAACACCTCGAGCGGCGTGTTGCCCGCGCCGGCGCCAAGCCCCGCCGCCGCGCCGTCGATCCGGTTCGCGCCGGCCTCGATCGCCGCAATCGAGTTCGCGACGCCCATCGCGAGGTTGTGGTGGCCGTGAAAACCCAGCTCCGTGTCGGACTGCAGCGCATCGCGCACCGCGCCCAGGCGAGCCTTCACGTCGTCGGGCAGCATGTAGCCCGCCGAATCGGTGATGTAGATGCAGTTCGCGCCGTACGACTCCATCAGCTTCGCCTGCTTCACCAGTCCTTCGGGGCTGTTCATGTGGCTCATCATCAGGAAGCCGACGGTATCCATGTCGAGCTTGCGTGCCATCGCGATGTGCTGCTCCGAGACGTCGGCCTCGGTACAGTGCGTCGCGACGCGGATCGTATGTACGCCGAGCGCATGCGCTTCCTTCAGGTGATCGACGGTGCCGATGCCCGGCAGCAGCAGTGCGGACACCTTCGCGCGCTTGAGCAGCGGGATCACCGCGCCGAGATATTCCGCATCGGTATGCGCGGGAAAGCCGTAGTTGACCGACGAGCCGCCAAGGCCGTCGCCGTGCGTGACCTCGATCAGCGGCACGCCGGCCGCGTCGAGCCCGGTCGCGATCGAGCGCATCTGATCGAGCGTCATCTGGTGACGCTTCGGGTGCATGCCGTCACGCAGCGTCATGTCGTGGACGGTGATGCGTTTGCCTTTGAGATTCATTGCCGTTTCCTCTTTGTCCGGTCGTGGAAGTCGCATCTGCGCGCGTCAGGCCGCCTGCGCGGCCGACGCCAGCGTGAGGCGCCCGGCCAGCAGTTCCTCGGCGAACATTTCGGCGGTGCGCGCGGCAGCGGCCGTCATGATGTCGAGGTTGCCCGCGTATTTCGGCAGGTAGTCGCCGAGGCCTTCGACCTCGAGATAGACGGACACGCGGTTGCCGTCGAACACCGGCCCGTTGACGAGCCGGTAACCCGGCACGTAACGCTGCACGTCGGCGATCATCGCGTGCACCGATTCGACGATGCGCGCTTCGTCGGGCGCGCTTTCCGTCAGGCAGTGCACGGTGTCGCGCATGATCAGCGGCGGATCGGCCGGGTTGATCACGATGATGGCCTTGCCCTGCTTCGCACCGCCGACCTGCGCGACGGCCGCCGCCGTGGTGCGCGTGAATTCGTCGATGTTCTTGCGGGTGCCGGGGCCGACCGAGCGCGACGACACGGTCGCGACGATCTCCCCGTATGCGACCGGCTGCACGCGCGAGATCGCGCGCACCATCGGGATCGTCGCCTGGCCGCCGCAGGTGACCATGTTGACGTTCATCTCACCGGAGCCGATGTGGTCCTTCAGATTGACGGGCGGCACGCAGTACGGGCCGATCGCGGCCGGCGTCAGGTCGATCATCAGCACGCCGAGCGCATTCAGCTTGCGGCTGTTCTCCGCGTGGACGTACGCGCTCGTCGCGTCGAATGCGATCTGCACGCCGTCGGCCTGCACGTGCGGCAGCAGGCCGTCGACACCCTCGGCAGTGGTCTTCAGGCCGAGTTCGCGCGCACGCTTCAGGCCGTCCGAATCGGGATCGATGCCGACCATCCACACAGGTTCGAGCACGGGGCTGCGCATCAGTTTGGCGAGCAGGTCGGTGCCGATGTTGCCGGGGCCGATCAGCGCGCAACGGATCTTTCGGGTCATGGGGAATTCCTCGTTTGACTGAAATGGGGAACGGGCGACGCTCACGCGAACCGTACCGAGCACGCGCCGATCCCGCCGATCGACACGCGGAAGTTGTCGCCGGGTCCGACCGGCGCCATTGCAGCGAGCGCGCCGGACAGGATCACTTCGCCGGCCTTCAGCGGAATGCCGAGGCGGCCGAGCGTATTGGCGAGCCACGCGACGGCATTCACCGGCGAGCCGAGCGCGGCCGCACCGGCGCCGGTGCCGATCACGTCGCCGTTCTTCTCGAGCACCATCCCGCAGGTCGACAGATCGACGCTGCGCGTGCTCACCGCACGGTCGCCGAGCACGAACACGCCGCACGACGCGTTGTCGGCCACCGTGTCGCCGATGCGGATCTTCCAGTCGCGAATGCGCGAATCGACGATCTCGAAGCACGGCATCACGCATTCGGTCGCCGCCAGTACCATCGCGTTCGTCACGCCCGGGCCGAGCAGGTCGCGCTTCAGCACGAAGGCGATCTCGCCTTCGGCCTTCGGCTGGATCAGCGTGTCGAGCGCGATGCACTCGCCTTCGCCGTACACCATGCCCGACAGCAGGTAGCCGAAGTCGGGCTGGTACACGCCGAGCATGTCCATCACCGCCTTCGACGTGACGCCGATCTTCTTGCCGACGACGGTCTCGCCCGCATCGAGGCGGCGCTGCACGAAGCGCTGCTGGATCCGGTACGCGTCGTCGACCGACAGGTCTTCGTGCTGCGACGTCAGCGGCGCGACGGGCGTGCGCGACGTCATCGCGTCGTACAGACGGTCGCCCAGCGTGGTAATCAACGTGGAGTCCATAAAAGTTTTCCGGTCGGTAACGGGTGGGTCAGAGCTTCACGCAGACGTTGCGCAGCTCCGTGTAGAACTCGAGCGAATGCACGCCGCCTTCGCGGCCGATGCCCGATTGCTTCGCGCCGCCGAATGCGGTCCGCAGGTCGCGCAGGAACCACGAGTTGACCCATGCGATGCCGACGTCGATCGACGCGGCGACGCGATGCGCGCGCGACAGGTTGCCGGTCCAGATCGCGGTCGACAGCCCGTACGCATTCGCGTTCGCGCGGCCGATCGCCTCGGCTTCGGAATCGAACGGCATCACCAGCGTGCACGGCCCGAAGATCTCGTCGCGCGCGATCGGCGAATCGTCGCCGAGGCCGGTCCAGATCGTCGGCTGCACCCACGCGCCGTCGCGCAGGTCGTCCGGCATGTCGGGCACGCCGCCGCCCGTCACGACCGTCGCGCCGAGTTCGACCGCCTGGCGGTAATACGACAGCACCTTGTCGCGATGTTCCTGACTGATCAGCGGGCCGAGGCCGGTCGACTCCGCTTCAGGGCGGCCGGGGCGCAGCCGCTCGGCGCCGGCCTTCAGCGCGGCGACGAAGCGCTCGAACAGCGGACGCTCGACATAGACGCGCTCGGTGCCGAGACAGACCTGCCCCGTATTCGCGAAGCACGAGCGCAACGTGCCTTCGACAGCCGCGTCGAAATCGCAGTCGGCAAACACGATCGCCGCGTTCTTGCCGCCCATCTCGAGACTGACGGGCCGCGCGCCGTCGGCCGCGGCCTTCATGATGGCCGCGCCGGTGCGCGTCTCGCCGGTGAACGTGATCGCGTTCACGCCCGGATGGGTGGTCAGGAATTCGCCGGCCGAGCCCGGCCCGAAGCCGTGCACGACGTTGTAGACGCCGCGCGGCACGCCGGCCGCGTTCATCACTTCGCCGAGCAGCGCGGCCGTTTGCGGCGTCTCCTCCGACGGCTTCACGACCACCGTGTTGCCGCACGCGAGCGCCGGCCCGACCTTCCACGTCATCAGCAGCAGCGGCAGGTTCCACGGGCAGATCACGCCGACCACGCCGACCGGGCGGCGGATCGCGTAGTTGAGCGCGCCGGCGCCGTCCGGCGTCGCCATTTCGAACGTTTCACCGGGCACGTTCTTCACGACGTCGGCGAACACCTTGAAGTTCGCGGCGCCGCGCGGGATGTCGATATGACTCGCGAGGCTCACCGGCTTGCCGGTATCGGCCACTTCCGCTTCGAGAAAATCGTCGAAACGGCGCGTGATGCCGTCGGCCACCGCATACAGGATCTCGACGCGCTGCGCGACGCCCAGGCCGCCCCACGGGCCGGCCAGCGCCGCGCGCGCCGCCTGTACCGCGGCGTCGACATCGGCGCGGCTCGCTTCGGCCACGCGTGCGATCACCGCGTTGTCGAGCGGCGAGCGCTTGTCGAACCAGCGTTCGCCCGCGCGATAGTCGCCGTCGATGAAGTTGCGGACGAGCCGCGGTTCCGGCTGCCCGCCGGCGGGGCCGCGTGTCGCGGCGATGGGTTCGGTGTCGTACATGATGTGGGTACCGATAGTCGTGAATCCGTGATCCGTGGGGGCGTGAAGCCTGTTCGCGCGTCGTGTTTCATGGGCCGCCGAAGCCGGCTGCGTCGAGCCCCGCGTGCGCGCATTGCTCGTCCTGCGCCTCGCTGCCGCCCGATACGCCGATGCCGCCGATCAACGCGCCGTCGTCGACGATCGGCAGCCCGCCGCCAAACGCGACGAAGCGCGCGCGCAGCACGAGGCCCTGCCGCACTGCGTCCGAGTGCGTCGCCAGCGCGTCGTGCCACGCGCCGGTCGGCAAGCCGAAGCTCGCGGCCGTGTATGCCTTGTCGATCGCGATGTCGATCGAATGCAGCGGCGCACCGGGCATGCGCACGAAGGCCGCAAGCAGGCCGGCCGCATCGACCACCGCGACGTTCACGCGCACGCCGAGCCGCCCGGCGGCCTCGGCCGCCGCCTGCGCCGCGCGCGACGCGGCGAGCCAGTCGATCGTGCGCACGTCGACGCTCCGGTTCGTATCGTTTCGATGCATGGCGCCGTGCTCCTTGCGAGATCAGGTGTAGACGGTCGTGAACGCTTCGTTCAGCTCGCCCGAGTGGAAGAAGATCCCGCGCCCGAGCTCCTCCTCGGTCCACGTCGTGACCGGGCGATCGGGTTGCGCGAGGTAGCCGAGCCCCGCGAACGTCTCGTTGCGGTTGCCGCTCGGGTCGAAGAAATAGATGGTGGTGCCACGCGTGATGCCGTGCCGCGTCGGCGCAACGTCGATCTTCACCTTGTTCTTCGCCATCACGTCGGCCGACTTCAGCACGTCGGCCCAGTCGTCGAGGAAGAACGCGATGTGATGCAGGCCGTTGCGCGGGCCGCCGACGAATGCGATGTCGTGCGGCGTCGTGCTCCGAAACATCCAGGTCGCGGCCTGGATCGTGTTGCCCGGGCCGACCATCACCTGCTCGGCCAGATGAAAGTCGAGACACTCGGCCATGAAGCGCGTGTTCTCCTCGACGCGGTTCACGCCGGCCTCCGGGTTCAGTTCGCACATCAGCAGGCAGTGGTCGAGCCAGTGCACGGCCGAGCCCGGAATGTCGTCGGGCCACGGATCGGGGTTCAGCGAGCCGACCGCGGTGCCCACCAGTTCCTTCTTCGCGAACAGCCGCAGTTCGTGACCGCTCGGAAGCAGGAATCGCAGTTGGCGGCCGACCGCCGGCAGCGCGCCTTCGGGCAGCATCTCGGTCGCGATCCCGTACGCTTCGATGCGCTGCTGCAACGCATCCAGATCGGCGTCGTGCTCGACCTTGTATGCGGCATGCTTGAGCCCCGCCTGATCGGACGGAGACAGGATCAGCGAATACTTGTCCCATTCGTCCCAGCATTTCAGGTAGACGTTGCCCGCCGCGTCGCGCATCGTTTCCTGCATGCCGAGCACGCGCACGTAATGACGCAGCGCCGCTTCCATGTCCATCACCTTCAGACTGACATGACCAATACGCATCACACCCATGGTGAGTCTCCTCCTGGTTACTTGTTGATGACCGTCGTGCCGGCACATGCCGTGCCGCAGAAGAACGGCTTCCTGAGCCGGCCGGCCACTTCGAGCTCGACGTCGCCGTCCGGCGCGACGCGGCACGCAAGCGCATAGCCGTCGTTCTCTTCTTCCGCACTTACATGTGCACGGCTGACCGGCCCGAGCTTGCGCACCGCACCGCGCAGCACGCGCACCTTGCACACGCCGCACCCGCCGTTCAGGCAGCCGACCGGAATGCCGCGCCGGCCGAGCTTCGCCATGCCGGCCAGCAACGATTCGCCGGACACGCACGCATAGCGCTCGTCGGTCTGCGCGATCGTGACCGTCCCGCATACGCCGCCCGCGTCCATGTCACACCCGCCGGAACAGCGGGCTGCGCGTCTGTTGCGCGTCCGCCGCCGAAATGAACTTCTCGTGATAGATGTCGCGCTCGAACAGGCGCCCCTGCATCAGCGTCGTGATGCACGCGTCGATCATCGCGGGCGGGCCGCACAGGTATGCCTGGTGTCCGGAGAAGTCGCCGTCGAAATGCGCCTTCGCGACGTCGTGCACGAACCCTTGCGCGACATTGCCGCCCGCATCCGGCGCGCCTTCCGACAGCGCCGGCACGTACGTGAAGTTCGGATGGCGTTCGGCCAGCGCGCGGAATTCGTCGTGGTAATAGAGCTCCTTTGCGTTGCGCTGACCGTAGACCAGCGTGATCGGCGCGGTGACGCCGTTTTCGAGCAGGTCCGCGATCATCGAGCGCGGGCTCGACAGCCCCGACCCGCCGGCCATGAAGATCATCGGCAGCGCGGCCGAGCGGCGCACGAAGAAGCGGCCGTATGGGCCCGACAGGCGCACGCGGTCGCCCGTCGCCAGTTGCTCGTGCAGATAGCCCGTGCCGAGCCCGCCCGGCACCTGCCGCACGTTCAGCTCGATCTCGCCGGTGGCCGCGACGTCGGCCGGCGCGTTCGCGATCGAGAACGCGCGGCTTTGCCCGAGGCCGGGAATCTCGAGCTGCACGTACTGGCCCGCCTGGAAGTGGATCGGCTGCGACAGCTTCAGCCGAATCGACTTGATGGTCGGCGTGAGCTGTTCGATGCGCGTGACGTCGGCCGCGAAGTCCTTGACCGGGATGATTTCCGCATCCGGCTCTTCATCGACGTCGGCCTCGATCACGGTGTCGGCCTGCAGCGTCGCGCAGCATGCGAGCGCCTTGCCTTCCTCGCGCTCGAAATCCATCAGCGCGAACGGGTTCGCATCGCCGAGATCGGTCTCGCCGTCGAGCACGGCGACCTTGCAGGTGCCGCACAGCCCGTGACAGCACGCATGCGGAATGTAGATGCCCTGGCGCAGCGCGGCATCGAGCATCGTCTGTCCTTCCTCGACCTCGATCGTGACGCCCAGCGGCTCGATGGTAAGTTGGTGGCTCATGATGGTTCGCTCGTCCGCGTGGCGGTCAGAAGCTCGCGCCGCCGAGGCCGTCGAGGCCCGGCGTGCGAAAGCTGATCAGGTCCTTGTGCCCGAGGCCGTTGTCGGCCAGGCTCTTCGCCGGGTCCGGCGCCCACGGTTCGCCCGAACGGAACCACTCGACGCGCGTCCAGTCGATCTTCGCGAAGTCGGGGTGATAGCCGTAGACGGGCGGCAGCACGTTGCCGGCCAAAGCGCCGAACGGCATGTCGGGCGGCAGCGGCAGGCAGAACGGCGCCGGAAACATCAGGTGGTTTTCCCAGCACACGTAGAGCAGCGGCGCCGGAAACTTCCCGACGGCGTCCTTCACCGGGAAGTCGTAGGGTTTGAGCGCGATGACGGCCATGTTTGTCTCCTGTCGGCCCGCGTTCGCGCATCGGCGCTTCGCGGGCCCTCGTCAAGATTGCGTGTCGGTTGCGGGTCAGTTGCTCGTGGCCTGGCCGCGCCAGGCCGCGAAGTTCTTCTGGTCTTCCGAGCCGTCGAAATCGAGGTTGTCGCGGCCCATCGTCACCGCGTAGTAGTCGAGCACCGCGGCGAGCGGATCGAAGCCTTCCGCGCCCGGGTCCGCATCGGGCGGAAAGCAGTTGCCCTGATGGATCTGGTGCACCGGCAGCCACGCCTGCACGTATTTCTGCGGCTCGTGGTCGAAAATTTCCTTGCAGTGGTCGCTGCAGAAATGGAACTTGTTGCCGAGGTAGTTCGATTCGCGCGCGCCGATCTTCGTCGGGTTGCCCGGCTCAGTGAACAGCATCGGGATCTGGCACGTCTGGCACAGCATCGGCAGCGTCTTCATGTAGAAGCGGTTGCCGTCCCTTGCCTGCTCGCCCCAGTACTCGAAGCGCGGACGGTAGTAACGATCGAACGAGTCGGGATACTTCGCCGACAACCAACCCATCTCGTCTTCGGTCGGCACCCAGGTGTGGAACGCCGATGCCGCGTTGAAGCCGTAGAACGTCGACCACGCCTGGTGGCTGATGTGATCCTTGCCTTCGCAGGCGTCCTGCCAGCCCTTCGGCTCGCGAATGCCGTAGCGCGCGAGATCCTTGAACAGCGCGCCGCCGTTCTGCTCCGCGTACATCTCCCACGATTCGCGCCAGCTCATCACGCGCTTGGGCTGCATGTAATCCATCATCATCGCGACCAGCGTCAGCAGCCGGTAGCCGCGCCAGAACCACTTGTCGATCCAGCGCTGCACGATCGGCACGTTGTCCGGATCCTGTTCGAGCAGGAACTTGATGCATTCGATGCCGAGGGTCATGTGGCGCGACTCGTCCGATTGCGCGGAGAAGCCGAACGTGACGGTCGACATGTCGCCGTTGTATGCGGCGCCCGACATGAACGGCACGAACAGCAGGTTCGTCAGCACGTATTCGAACGAGAAGCTGACCGCGGTCAGGAACTCGAACGGCCCCGACGAATACGCATCCTCGAAGAACGACTTCGGCACCGACAGGTACCAGACGCGATCGAACCAGTGGTTCGAGTGATGGAACCCGTTGAAGAACTTGTTGTACGTCGACATCGCGTGCGTTTCGGTCTGGTAGTGCCGCAGCTCGTCGATCGACTGCATCTGGCACGCGATGCGCGCGCCCTCGCCGGTGAAGTGCCGGCCGACGTGCGCGAAGCCGCGGTGCGCGAGGTATTCGAGCGGCGTCACGCCCTGGATGAACAGCTTCAGCGCGTTGATGTAGCGGGCGTCGCTCACGCCGAGGAACGCGTTGTTCTGCGTGAACGCGTCGATCACCGCGTACAGCTTCTTTTCCTTCTCGCCCTGGTATTTCCAGTACGCATCCATCGTCAGGCGGAACGGATCGACCCACTTGTCCCAGTCGTGAATCTTGATGCCCTCGTAACGGTCGTACGGGAAAACCTTGTCCATCGGCTGGTAGGTCGTCTCCCAGCCGAGGCCGCGCGTCATGGCCGCGTAGCGGTCCTTCAGGCCGAGTTTTTTCTTGAGCGTTGGCGTGTCCATTCGTGTCTCCGGTATTGTCGGTGCGCGTTGCGCGGCGTTCAGTGCGACCAGCTCAGCGTGAACTCGTCGTCGTCCTCGTCGATGTGGCCGGACAGCGTGATCAGGTTGACCTGAAGCTGCTGCAGGTCGAAGCGCGTGCCGGTCAGCTCCTCGATCGTTTCGCGGCGGATCGTCAGCCGGTCCGGCGCGTCGATCTTGACCATGCCGGGCGACTCGACCACCACCGCGCGCGGGTTGTCGGCGACGATCGCCTCCACTATCGGTCTGGAGTCCTCATTGGCCTGAAAGGCGATGAATACGTTGGACATGCTGGCTTTCCTTGGGTTAGGGGAGGGTTCCCGTCGTCAGAGCGCAATGCCGAGCTTGGCAACGCGCGCCTGGAACTGCTCGCGCACTTCGTCGAGCGCGGCCCGGCCGGCGTCCTGCAGCGCGCGTGCCGCCACCGGTGCAAGCGCGGCATCGGCGCGCGCGGACCAGTCGTGCGTCCAGCGTGCGAGCAGCGCGCGGTTGTCGTCGGATTCGGCGGCCATCGTCTTCACGACCGCGTCGATCCAGCGGTTCGATTCGGTGTGCCACTCGGGCATGAACGCGGTCAGCATCGCGACCGCCGAGCCGCCTTCGAGCGCAATCCGTTCGTCGACGAAGCGGTCGTAGACGAGCGGATACAGCAGGCCGTCGAGCGCGAGGTTCTGCGCGATGAACAGCTCGACCGGATCGGTCACGACCAGCGTGTCCTCGACGTAGCGGCGCAGCGGTTGCCAGGCGGCGTCGTTGGTCCAGGCCGCCTTGGCCGCGTCCAGCACGTCGGGCTCGGCCATCGCGAGCGCGAGACGCGTGAGGTACTGCGCGACGCCGAGGTTGTCCATCGCATGGAACATCGCGGGCGCCGTGAACACCGTGCCGTAGCCGAGCGCGCAGATCTGCGCGTTGTTCATGTTCGCGCCCCACGCGGCGTGGCGCAGCGGCACCAGCACGTCGAGCGCCCGCGCGGCCACGTCGTCGCGCATCAGGCCGATCATCCGGCGCGATTCGACGAACTCGAAGTTCGACTCCATCGCATCCTGCTGGCGCGCCCGCGCCGTCGCCCACGATGCGTAATAGAACTGGCGCGGATCCTTCAGCACGTACCAGTTCGCCATCCGGATCGCCGAGCGCGACGGATCGAAGATCTCGTAGTCCGGATCCCAGGTCGGCCGATAATGGAAGTTCGCCTGGGGCTGCGCGCCCATCATGCCTTCCTGGTAGCGCGTCGCCGTCTTGTCGCCGCCGATGTTCTGCGCGACATGCGCAAAGGTGTGCCGGAGCGGCTTGATGTCGACTGTCTTCAGCTCGATGGTCACTTCTTGCTCCTCAAGGTCATGGGTTCGCTTCGACGTCGAGCCGCGTCACCCGTTGTTCGCGGCAGAACGCATCGAAGGCGGCAGGAGACAACGTCAGCTCGACGAACAGTTCCGGCGCGCCGCCGATCGACAACTCGAATTCGACGAAGCCGCGGACATTCGTGCCGGTCACGCGGACGCACTTGCGGCCGGGATCGAGCGGGGAAGGATCGGTGTGGTGCTGATTCATGATCGGTGTCGCCTCCATGCCGGACTTCAATGCAGCATCCATGCCACGTTCGGCCGGGGCAGCAAAAAATCTCGATAATTCAGGGAAAGCCCTGACGCGCAGTTCAATTTCGCGACCCACAATAGCGGTTAACCAGAACGGAAAACAGGCGTCGGCGATCGCGCCAAACCTCATATCCGGCGGCCTTTTTCATCATTTGAGCAACCCGCTTCGGCGCATTTGATGAAATGATCAAATCGATGTACCCGCCGCGGCGCCGATC
Organism: Burkholderia sp. WTPI3; assembly: GCF_021483755.1. NCBI lineage: Bacteria > Pseudomonadati > Pseudomonadota > Betaproteobacteria > Burkholderiales > Burkholderiaceae > Burkholderia > Burkholderia sp. WTPI3. The sequence continues at coordinate 40,905 of NZ_JAGIXF010000055.1, forward strand.
GACAAAATTATTGAAATCACGAGAAATCTCGATGGAGGAGACATGACGCGGCCCAGCCTGCCCCCTTTGCCGCCGGACACCGACCTGCGCAAGCTGATCCATTTTTCGGCGAGCGACGGTCGCATCTGGCTGGCCGGACAGCGGATGGTGCTGCTGCATGCCGGCGCGCTGGCGACGCTGCGCCAGGAGCTGATGGAAAGCGTCGGCCCCGCGCAGACCCGGCGTTTCTTCACCCGGGTCGGCTTCGCCGCGGGCGAACGCGACGCGGCGCTCGCCCGCGAGATCCGCAGCGGCGCATCGCTATTCGACATGTTTCATGTCGGCCCCCAGCTGCACATGCTCGAAGGCGCGGTGCAGGTCACGCCGCTGCGCTTCGAGGCCGATCCCGCGACGGGCGCGTTCTACTGCGAATACCGCTGGGAACACTCGTGGGAGGCCGACGTGCACCGCCGCACGTTCGGACCGCAGCCCGAACCCGTGTGCTGGATGCTGATCGGCTATGCGACCGGCTACACGAGCGCCTTCATCGGCCGGACGATCCTGTTCAAGGAAACGTCCTGCGTGGGTATGCACGACCCGCACTGCACGATCGTCGGCAAGCCGGCCGACGAATGGCCCGACGCGGAAGAGATTTCGTCGTGGTTCAAGGCCGACTCGCTGATCAACACGATCCGCGACCTGCAGACCGAGGTCGAATCTCTGCGCCTGGAGATGACACCCGACGACGGCCGGACCCGGCTCGTCGGGCGCTCCGATGCGTTTCGCGCCGCCTATGCGCTGCTGGAGACGGCTGCGCCGACCAAGGTCGCCGTGCTGCTCACCGGAGAAACGGGCGTCGGCAAGGAGCGCTTCGCGCGCGCGCTGCACAGCCTCAGCCCGCGGGCAGCGAAGCCGTTCGTCGCGATCAACTGCGCGGCCATTCCGCATGCGCTGATCGAGTCCGAACTGTTCGGTGCGGAGAAAGGCGCGTTCACCGGCTCGCAAGCCGCGCGCGCCGGGCGTTTCGAGCGTGCGGACGGCGGTACGCTGTTTCTCGACGAAATCGGCGAGTTGCCGCTCGACGTGCAGGCGAAGCTGCTGCGCGTGCTCCAGGAGGGCGAGGTCGAACGGCTCGGCGCGACCAACGGCAGGAAGGTGGACGTGCGCGTCGTCGCGGCAACCAACCGCGATCTCGAACAGGCCGTGCGGGACGGCACGTTCCGCGCCGACCTCTACTACCGGATCAACGTGTACCCGGTGCTGATTCCGCCGCTGCGCGAACGGCAGGACGACATCGCGCCGCTCGCCGACGCGATGCTCGAACGCTTCGCGGCGCTGCACGGCAAGCCCGCGCCGACGCTGACCGACTACGCGTACGATGCGCTGCGCGGCTACCGCTGGCCCGGCAACGTGCGCGAGCTCGAGAACCTGATCGAGCGCGCGGTGATCCTGTCGCGCCCGAACCGTCCGGTCGACGCGAAGGACCTGTTCCCCGGCGTCGGCTCGCCCGGCGGCGCGACGGTCGACCGGGCCGGGCAGATCCGGCCGGCGACCGCGATGTCGATCGACTGCGCAACGATCCTCGATCAGTTGCAGGGCAGCGGCGGGCTCGACGGCCTCGAGCGCGCGCTGCTGCACGAAGCCGTCGACCGCGCGAACGGCAACCTGTCGGCCGCCGCGCGCCTGCTCGGCCTGACGCGCGCGCAGCTCAGCTATCGCCTCAACCGCAAACAGGATCAGGAGGACGCGTGACATGAACACCATCCTGCCCGCCCATCCGTTCGACGACGCCTTGCCGGCGCTCGAACCGGCCGCCGCCGACGACACCGAACCGCACGCCCGCACGCTCAGCGAGCACGCGTATCACCAGCTCCGGCAGCACATCATCGAAGGGCATTACCCGCCCGGCGCGAAGCTGCGCGTCGAACACCTGAAGGACGTGTACGGCGTCGGGGCCGGCACGCTGCGCGAGGCGCTCACGCGGCTCGTCAGCGATGCGCTGGTCGTGGCCGAAGGGCAGCGCGGGTTTCGCGTCACGCCGATGTCGGTCGACGATCTGGAAGCGATCACGCGGCTGCGCATTCATATCGAAGTCGATGCGCTGCGCGACTCGGTGCGGCGCGGCGACGACGCGTGGGCGCACCGCGTGCGCCAGAGCTTCGACATGCTGTCGGCGTGGGAGCAGCCGGTGTCGATCGAGCACCGCGCCGCGTGGGAAGCGTGCAACCGGCGCTTTCACGAAGCGCTGATCTCGGCGGCCGCGACGCCGTGGACCTACCTGATCCTGCGCATGCTCTCGCAGCAGAGCGAACGCTACCGGCGCGTATGCATCGGGCTCGGCGATTCGAAGCGCGACGTGCATGCGGAGCACACGTGCCTGTTCGAAGCCGCGATGCGCCGCGCCGATGCGCGCGCCGCCCTCGCACTCGAAGACCATATCGGCGCGACGCTTGCGGTAGTGCGCAATGCGCCGCCCGGTACGTTGCCGTTTTAGGACGACGCCCCGCTCACGCGAGCTCGGGATACCCGTGCGCGGCGGCGTCCTGCTCGAAGCGGTCGATCGCGTCGTACGCGCCGGGCGACAACCGCTCGAACCCCGTCAGCCGCAGCACGCCCGCGCGTTGCGGATCGGCCGCAACCGCATGATCCAGCGCCGCCTGCAACGCGTGCACGCGCGCTCCGTCGAGCGCCTTCGACGCGATGAACGGCAATCCCGGCGCGGTCGCCGTCGCGCCGACGATCCGGATGTCGTTCAACCGCTCGGGTAGCGCGTCGCGCACATACGCGAACGTCACGCAGTCGATCGCCGCACAGTCGGCGTCGCCGGCGGCCAGTGCCTGCAGCACGCCCAGGTGCGAGCCGAATGTCTGCACGGAACCGAAGAAGCGCCCGTCATGCGCATGCGGCGCGACCGCATGCCGGAATGCATTCATCCCGCTGTGCGAGTCGCGCCCGTTCAATGCGGCGCGCAACCCGCGACAGCCGGCCAGCGTCGTCGCGCCGCCGTCATGCACCCGCGCCGACACGACCAGCATGCTGCTGTAGTGCGCGCCGTCGCAACCCGGCGCATCGAAAGCCGGCGTCGCGATCAACCGCACGGCATCGCGTAATCCGAGCATCCGGTACGGATAGCCGCATGTCTGCGACAGCAGCAGGTCGCCGCGCCGCCACAGCGCGTGCAGATCGTCGAACGGCTCGACGGGCAGCGCAACGCCGGCAGGGCCGCCGGTGCGCGCGAACGCGTGGAGCGCGTCGCGCAGCAACGCGCGCCACAGTGCGGCGTGGCGCGGCGTCACGTTGTACATCGGCAGTGCGGCGATCCATGAGCTCATGCGGGCATTCTATGCATCGTCGGGCACGCGGCGTCAACCGGTTCGCGTACCGTAACGGGCGTCGGAGCCGGCACGGCGCGCGCCAAAGCTTATCGGCTCGGCAGCGATAAGCAAATCCGAATCGATTGGTTTGGCTCACGACGCAGGCCCGATATCGTTCGCATACGAATACGCGCCGGCAGGCGCCGCGAGCCGGCAGGTAGCGCCCGATCCGGCCCCGCTCGATCCTCCGCGTCCCGCACCGCCTCCGATCCGTCCCCGTCAGCACATGGCCGAATACTTCGATGTCGACCACGCGCGCGCGATCGCCGCGCTGGACGCCCGCTTCACTGCCCGCACCGAGTGGCCGACCTGGCTGCTCGTCGTCGCGATCTACGGCGGCTGGCTTGCCGTGCTGCTGCTCTTGCGCGCGGAGCGCCTGTCGCTCGCGGCCGCGACGCCGCCGCTGATCCTGCTCGGCGCGTGGCACATGTCGCTGCAGCACGAACTGCTGCACGGCCATCCGACGCGTTCCCCGTTCGTGAACCGGCTGCTCGGCTATCCGCCGCTGACGGTCTGGTATCCGTACACGCTGTATCGCGACACGCACCTCGACCATCACCGCGACGAAGACCTGACCGTGCCGGGCGTCGATCCGGAAACCAACTACGTGTCGCGCGACCGGTGGGTGCAGCTGCCGCGCTGGCGTCGCGCACTCACCGTTGCGCGTACAACCTTCGTCGGACGACTGGCATTCGGTCCGCCGACGAGCGTCGCGGCGATGTTCGTCGACGCGTTCGCCTCGCTTCGACACGGGGACTTCCGCTATCTGCCGATGTGGCTGACGCACGCGGCGAGCGTGGCCGCACTGCTCGCTTGGCTGCAGTGGTCGATCGGCGTGCCGTGGTGGTACTACCTGCTGGCGATCACATGGCCCGCGCTGTCGCTCGCGATGATCCGCTCGCTGTTCGAGCATCGCGCCGCGCCGCATCCGAAGGCGCGCATCGCGATCAACGAAGCCGGCTTCGCGATGCGGCTGCTGTACCTGAACAACAACTATCACCTCGTTCATCACGACCTGCCGAAGCTGCCGTGGTATGACCTGCCGCGCGCGTACCGGATGCGGCGCGATGCGTATGCGGAGAAATGCGGCGGTTTCGTGATTCGCGGCGGCTATCGCGAACTGCTGGCGCGCCATGCGTGGACGCCGACCGATGCGCCCGTGCATCCGTTCGATCGCGGCACGGCGTCGCTGTCGACCGGAAGCGGCGCGCAGGTGGCCACCGTCGACGGCTATCCCCGGATCAGTACGTGACGGCTCGCCGGGCCTGCGTCGCCGGTGTCACCAGGCGCGCTCGCGCACCAGCTCGCCGATCCAGTCGATGAACACCCGCAGCCGCGGCGACAGATGGCCGCGATGCGGATACAGCACCGACAGCGGCAACGGCGGCGGGCGCAGCCGCGTAAGGATCGCCGTCAGCGTGCCGCCGCGCAGCTTCTCCACCACGTGATAGCGCGGCACCTGAATGATCCCGAGCCCGGCCTCGCAGGCCGTCACGTATGCGTCGCCGTTGTTGACCGACACCGATGCGGGCAGCTCCGTCGTCCGAGCGTTGCCGTCCGTGCCGAACACGAGCGGCACGCGCTTGCCGCTCGACGCCGACACATACGCGACTTCCCGATGCTTCGCGAGATCGGCGAGATTGCGCGGCCGGCCATGCGCGGCCAGATAACCGGGGCTCGCGCACGTGACCTGCTCGAGCAGGCCGACGCGGCGCGCAACCAGCGACGAATCGGTCAGCTCGCCGATCCGCACGACGCAGTCGACGCTTTCCCGCGCGAGATCGACGCGGCGGTCGCCGACGCTGATGTCGAGCGTGACCTGCGGATAGCGCATGAAGAATTCGGGGAGCGCCGGAATCACGACGAGCCGCGCGAACGAACTCGCGAGATCGACCTTCAGCGCGCCCTGCGGATGGCGCGCCGCGTGCGAGAACGACGCTTCCGCCTCGTCGATCCCGTCCAGGATATCCACGCAGCGCCGGTAGTAAGCCGCACCGTCGACCGTCGCGCTCACATGCCGCGTCGTGCGCACCAGCAGCCGCGCGCCAAGATGCGACTCGAGCTGCTTCATGATCTGCGTGGCCGACGCACGCTGCATGCCGAGCTGCTGCGCGGCGCGCGTGAAGCTGCCGGAATCGACGATGCACGTGAAGAGCCGCATCGCCAGCAATCTGTCCATCTCGTTCGCCCTGACTGTTTATCAAAAGTAAACAGTGTTGATATCTGTCGATGAATTGTCAATTCCATCGACAGCGCCGAAAATATCGGCACCTCCGGGCTATCAGACAACCTTCCGCCGTGGATCCGGCCCCCGGCCGCGCGCGTTACCCCTATGACGATGCAACCGAACACCTCGCCCGGCGCGATCCGCTCGATCGGCAACGACTGGTCCATCTCCGCGATTACCGCGGGCTTTCTCGCGGTCCTGATTTCGTACGCGGGCCCACTCGCGATCTTCTTCCAGGCCGCGCAGGCCGCGCATGCGTCCAATGCGATGGTGTCGTCGTGGGTCTGGGCGATCTCGATCGGCGCCGGCGTGTCGGGCCTGTTCGCGAGCTGGAAGCTGAAGGTGCCGGTGATCACCGCATGGTCGGCGCCCGGCACCGCGCTGCTCGTCGGCCTCTTTCCGCAACTGACGCTGAACCAGGCCGTCGGCGCGTACATCACCGCCGCGCTGATCATCCTCGCGATCGGCATCACCGGCTATTTCGACCGCCTCGTGCGCCACATTCCGCGCGGCATCGCGTGCGGGATGATGGCCGGCATCCTGCTGCCGTTCGGCATGCACGCGTTCTCCGCCGCCACCGCGCAGCCGGTGCTCGGATTCGGGATGATCGCCGCGTACGTGATCTTCAAGCGCGTGCTGCCGCGCTACAGCATCGTGCTCGTGCTGCTGACCGGCGCCGCGCTCGCGACGCTGCTCGGGATGACGCATCTCGGCAACGTGACGCCGAGCATCGCGCGGCCGATCTTCATCGCGCCCGAATGGACGCTCGGCACGACACTCAGCCTCGCGCTGCCGCTCGTCGTCGTGAGTCTCACCGGCCAGTTTCTGCCGGGCATGGCGATCCTGCGCGTGTCGGGCTACCACACGCCCGCGCGGCCGATCATCACCGCGACCAGCGTGATGTCGCTCGTCGTCGCGTGCTTCGGCGGGATCACGATCGTCGTCGCGGCGATCACCGCGGCGCTGTGCACGGGCAAGGATTCGCACGAGGATCCGGACCGGCGCTATATCGCGGGCATCGCGAACGGCGTGATCTACCTGATCGGCGGGTTCTTCGCGGGCACGATCGTCACGCTGTTCTTCGCGCTGCCGAAGGCGTTCGTCGCGATCCTCGCCGGGCTCGCGCTGATCGGCGCAATTGGGTCGAACGTGCACGGGATCTTCGAAGACGAGGCGCACCGCGAAGCGTCGGTGATCACGTTCCTCGCAACCGCGTCGGGGATGACGTGGCTCGGGCTCGGGTCCGCGTTCTGGGGGATCGTGATCGGGTCGGTGGCGTATGTGGTGACCAGCAGGACGCAGCGGCAGGCGTAACGCGCATCGCGCACGCCTTCAGCCGCCGCTTCGCTCAGCGCCCGTCCCGGCGCAGCAGTTGCGCGAGCACATCCTCCGGCGACGTCGCGCCGTATAGCCGCTCCGACACGCCGGCTTCCACGTCGATCTGCCCCGCGTTGTGCACGTCGTAGAGATCGACGATCAACTGCGCATGGCGTTCGCCGAGCCCCGCGCGCAGCAGCGTTGCGGTCCATGCGTCGCGCGGCAGTTCGCGTGCGACGATCTCGCGCCCGGCCGCCGCGCCGAGTGTTGCCGCGATATCCCGCACGCTCACGCGCCGCGGCCCTTCGATGCTGACGATGCGCGGTCCGTTGCCCGGTTGCGCCGGATCGAGCAGCAGCCGTGCCGCCGCGACACCCACGTCGGGCGCCCAGACCGTCGGAAACATCTTGTCGACCGGATGATGAAAGCTCGGCAACACGCCGGTGCCGAGCGCGACCGGCAGCACGCGTGCCCAGTTCTGCAGGTGTTCGGCCGCGCGCAGCAGCGTGAGCCGGGTCGGCACCGTTTTCAGCTTCTCTTCCATACGATGAAAGAGCCGCGTGATGCCCGTGTTGCCGTCGCGCTCGGCACCGTAGTCCGACAGCGCGAGCAGTAGCGGCGGCGGGTCCGCGACGAGTGCGCCGGTCGCGATGTCGATCGTCCGTTCCATCGTTGCGGCCGGGTCGCTGTCGGCGACGGGCACCGGACACAGCATCTGCACCGCTTGCGCGCCCGCAATCGCTGCGGCGACCGCCGGGGCATCCGTCAAATCGGCGAGCGCGACGTCGCAGCCGAGCTGCGCGAAGCGTTCGCGGTGGCGCGCGTCGCGCAGCACCGCGCGCACGGGGTGCCCTGCGCGGCGCAGGGTCGTTACAGTCGACAGGCCGACGTTGCCTGATGCACCGAAAATCACGAACACGATCCGCTCCTGGGGGATGAAGGCAGGGTGATTGTCGGCACGCGCGGCCGTGATGGCGCGCAGGGATGGATAAAGCGGAACAGGAAAGGATGACGGATCAGGCGGCTGTCGGGTTCGTCCGCATGGCAGGCGGAGTCATTGTCGAACAGACTGATTTTTGTCGGCATGCCCATGCCCGACGGCCAGCGGATTCACCGACCGCCGGCCCGCGCGGAGCACCTGCCTGCC
>NZ_JAGIXF010000056.1:0-48879 GCF_021483755.1 Burkholderia sp. WTPI3
CCGCCTGGACGCACCCTGCGTGACATGAACCAACCCGCCCGGGCCACACGGCCCCGGCGGGTGCCCGTGCGTCCGGACCACGCGGCAGCTCGCCGGCCGCCTCGCCGTCCATCGCGGCCAGCCGCGCTTTCCCATCCGTGCTTCAATGTCGTTCGACCCGGCATCGCGCATTGCAGCAACGCCGCGTGCCGTCTCCCCCCGTTCGACCTTCACGGAATCACATGACGAATCCTGCCGAGATCAAGGCGCTCGTTTTCGATGTATTCGGTACGATCGTCGACTGGAGAAACGGTGTCGCGCGCGATGCCGCCGCATTCCTCGCGCGCCATGCGCCGGCGCTCGACCCGTTCGAATTCGCCGATACGTGGCGGCGCGAATATTCGCCGTCGATGGAAGAGATCCGCAGCGGACGCAGGCGCTACGTGCGGCTCGACGTGCTGCATCGCGAGAATCTCGTGCGCACGCTCGATCGCTACGGCATCGACGGCGTACCCGATGCGGAGATCGATGCGCTCACCCTCGCGTGGCACCGGCTCGATCCGTGGCCGGATGCCGTCGCGGCGCTGCAGCGCCTGAAACGGCGCTACGTGATCGCCCCGCTGTCGAACGGCAATATCCGGCTGATGATCGACGTCGCGAAACACGCGGGCCTGCCGTGGGACGCGATTCTCGGCGCCGAAGTCGCGCGCGCGTACAAGCCGTCGCCGAAGGTGTATACCGAAGCGGTCGAGATTCTCGGCATCGCGCCGGCCGAGCTGTGCCTGGTCGCCGCGCACAACGGCGATCTCGCCGCCGCGCGGCAACTGGGGCTGTCCACCGCGTTCGTGCTGCGCCCGACCGAACACGGGCCTGCCCAAACGACCGACCTGAAAGCGGACGACGCGTGGGATTTCGACGTTAAAGATCTGAACGAACTCGCGGACCGGCTCGGTTGTCCGGGGTGAGCGACGGCCGGGCATGACCGGGGTGGCGCCGCTCGCGATGCGTGGCGGGCGGAACGTCCGGTCGCGACACCAGACCGTCGGCGCCACCATCCGGTAGCACAGCCGGCGATTTTCATCGAGCACGAGAATCCGCTGGTCGATGGTGCCGCGATCGGTCGTGCACTGCCGCGTATGGCCGACGGCCGGCGTGCCTTCGAGCACGCGGCAACTGACCGGCTTCGGCACGCCGGGACGGAACAGCAGCGGCCGCGTGTCGTCCATCCGCGCGCGCAGGAAATGCGGCCATACATGCTCGGGCCGGCAATCGAACGCTATTGCGAATGAATTTCCACGACCGTGTCCTGGCGGCTGTCGGTGCGCACATGCTACTTCGCCACGGCGCGCCACGCGTTGCGCGCATACAGGATCAGCAACGGCAGCAGCGCGAGCGCGAACAGCATGCACAGCCCCAGCAACCACACCGGCCACTGCTGCGGATTACCGTGCGCCCAGTAGCGGTAAGGCACGCTCAGGAAGCCGATTTCCATCAGCAGCGCGCCGAGCGGCACGAGCCCGTTCAGCACCACGGCCATCCCGATGCGGGCCGCGCCGTCGAGCGTCTTCCCCGCCCCGTAAGCCGCGATCAGGTACAGGAAATAGCCGAGCATCGCGACCATCAGCGCGCCGCCTGCCAGCAGGCCGACGCTGCGCACGCTGCGTTCGTGCAACTGGCCCGAGCCGGGCGGCAAGACGACGTCGACGGCCTCGCCGATGACCGGCATGCTACCCGAGCGGATGTTGCCAGGCAACACGACCCGCTGGCCGTCCGGCAGCACGGCTTCCAGCATCGACGTGTACTTGATGCACCGGTACGTCGAGGTTCGCCCCGAACTGTCGCGGCGCTCGCAGGTGTCCCACTCGGACTGGTAGGACACGACGGTCGCCGGGTATTTCGGCGAAACGGCCAGCACGTACAACTCGTCGCCAATCCAGTACGCGAACGGGAAACACAGCGACACCAGGCAAAAGCACACGAGCCACCAGAACGCGACCGCGCCGCCATTCGAACCGCCCTTGCCGCCCGACTGGCGGCGCACCATGCGCGACGCCAGCCAATAGGCGGTCACGCCGAATACGGCGACACACACCACGAACACCTTGCCGGCATGCGTCAATGCCATCTCCCCCTCCCCTCCGATAACCGGCTGAATCGCGGTCGCGACCCTCGCGACGCCCGCCCGTCCGCTATTCAGGATCCCCGACGAACCGCAACCGCTCCGACTCCCCCATCAGCAACGCGCGATTCGCATCCGCCGCCGCGCGCAGGTAATCCCATAGCGCCGTCACGCGCCGCAGCTTGCGCAGATCCTCGCGACAGGTCAGCCAGAAGCAGCGCGTGACGACCACGTCGTCCGGCAACACCGGCACCAGCGCCGGCTGCGTGGCCGCCATGAAGCACGGCAGGATCGCGAGCGCGCCGCCCTGCAGCGCCGCGAACACCTGCGCGATCACGCTCGTCGTGCGCAGCCCGGCGGTTGCGCCCGGCACCGCGCGCTCCAGGTACAGCAGCTCGCTGCTGAACGCGAGATCGTCGACGTAGCTGATGAACGCGTGCCGCGCGAGATCGTCGGTGCAGGTGATCGGCGGATGGTTCGCGAGATAGTCGCGCGTCGCATAAAGCCGCAGCTGGTAGTCGCACAGCTTCGTGACCACGTAAGGCCCGCGCTCGGGCCGCTCGAGCGTGATCGCGAGATCGGCCTCGCGCTTGGGCAGGTTGACGAAATGCGGGACCGGCAACAGGTCGACCGTCACATGCGGATGCGCGACGCGAAACCGCGCGAGCTGCGGCGCGAGGAAAAAGCAGCCGAACCCTTCGGTCGACCCGATCCGCACATGGCCCGACAGCGCCTGGCCGGTATTCGCGACCTGGTCGCATGCGGACTGCACGGTCGTCTCCATCGCATCCGCGTACGCGACGAGCCGCTGGCCCTCGGCCGTCAGCGTGAAGCCGCCGGAGCGCGACTTGTCGAACAGCAGCGTGCCCATCGCGGTTTCGAGTGCGCGGATGCGCCGCGCGACGGTCGTGTAGTCGACGCCGAGCCGCTTCGCCGCGCCGCTCGCACGCTGCGTGCGGGCGACTTCGAGGAAAAAACGCAGGTCGTCCCAGTTCAGGTTGCCGGAAACCGGCTCGGTGGCGTGTCGCATCGGCGGAAAAAGGGGCTATATCTCCGGGCCGGCCGTCGATATGCATAAATGCATATCCGACCGGTTTTCTTGTCGGTACATCATGGATCTGCGCATAACTATACTCGACCGTGACCTGAGGACCATGAGCCGCGGGCAATAAAACCGGAGACACCATGCAGACCCGATCCACCCTCGATGAGCATGCAACCGCCGCGGCGCCGGCACCCGCCCGCACCGCGAAGCACTACCTGCTGGCCGGCTGGGCCAGCATGGCCGGCACCACGATCGAGTGGTACGACTTCTTCCTCTACGGCACCGCCGCCGCGCTCGTTTTCAACCGCATCTTCTTCCCGTCGCTCGACCCGGTCGTCGGCACGCTCGCCGCGTTCGGCACGTTCGCGGTCGGCTTCATCGGCCGGCCGATGGGCGGCATCGTGTTCGGCCACTTCGGCGACCGCATCGGCCGCAAGTCGATGCTGATGATCACGCTGCTGCTGATGGGCGTGCCGAGCATGGTGATCGGGCTGATCCCGTCCTACGACAGCATCGGCTACTGGGCCGCCGCGCTGCTGATCGCGATGCGCTTCCTGCAGGGGATGGCGGTCGGCGGCGAATGGGGCGGCGCGGTACTGATGGCCGTCGAGCACGCACCGAAGGGCCGCAAGGGGCTGTTCGGCAGCCTGCCGCAGACGGGCGTCGGGCTCGGCCTGATCCTGTCGTCGGTCGCGATGGCCGCGGTCGCCGCGCTGCCCGACGCCGACATGCTGTCGTGGGGCTGGCGCGTGCCGTTCCTCGCGAGCATCGCGCTGGTCGGCCTCGGCTGGTTCATCCGCGCGAAGGTGCCCGAGTCGCCCGACTTCGAGAAGGTCCGCAAGCAGGGCAAGGCGGAGAAGTCGCCGGTGACGGCCGCGCTGCGCCGCCATCCGCGCGAGGTGCTGACGATCGTCGGCGCGCGCGCCGCCGAGAACACGTGGTTCTACATGGTCGTCACGTTCGCGCTCGCGTATGCGACGCAGCAGCTGCATCTGCCGAAGGCCGGGATGCTGCACGCGATCACGGCCGGCGCCGCGCTGTCGCTCGTCACGATGCCGCTGTGCGGGCATCTCAGCGACCGCATCGGCCAGCGCCGGATGTTCGCGATCGGCCTCGTGCTGATGTGCGCGTTCGCCGCGCCGTTCTTCATGATGCTCGGCACGCAGCAGACGTCGTATGCGTGGTGGGCGATCGTGCTCGGCCTCGGCGTCGTGTTCCCGATCCTGTATGCGCCCGAGTCGCTGCTGTTCGCGCAGCAGTTCCCGGCGGAAATCCGCTACAGCGGCATCTCGCTGTCGGTGCAGCTGGCCGGCGTGATCGGCGGCGGCTTCGCACCGATGATCGCGACGTCGCTGCTCAAGGCCGGCGGCGGCCAGCCGCATTACGTGATCGCTTATCTCGTCGGCTTCGGCGTGTTCGCGCTCGCATGTACCGCATTGATGCGTCCGCCGCGTGCATGAGCACACCCGAGTGCAGCGGCCCGCATCGACCCGATTCCAGTTCGACCTGCCGTCCGCCGTGGCCGCACGCGCGACGGACGCAGCCCCCCATTTTTCTTCGCACCACCGTTTCCCGGAGAGTTCCATGAACGCCGCAGTTCCCCAGACCACCCTCGCCCTGCCCACCGCCAAGCTGCTGATCGACGGCGCGTTCGTCGAATCGCAAAGCGCCGAATGGGGGGACATCGTGAACCCCGCGACGCAGGAAGTGATCGGCCGCGTGCCGTACGCCACGCTCGACGAGGTCGATGCCGCGATCGCATCCGCGCAGCGCGCGTTCCAGACGTGGAAGACGACGCCGATCGGCGCGCGCCTGCGCATCATGCTGAAGTTCCAGGATCTGGTGCGCCGCAACCTCGAACGGATCGCGAAGACGCTGACGGCCGAGCAAGGCAAGACGCTGCCCGACGCGCAGGGCGACATCTTCCGCGGCCTCGAAGTGGTCGAGCATGCGTGCTCGATCGGCACGCTGCAGCAAGGCGAATTCGCGGAGAACGTCGCGGGCGGCGTCGACACCTACACGCTGCGCCAGCCGATCGGCGTATGCGCGGGCATCACGCCGTTCAACTTCCCCGGGATGATTCCGCTATGGATGTTCCCGATGGCGATCGTGTGCGGCAACACGTTCGTGCTGAAGCCGTCGGAGCAGGATCCGCTGTCGACGATGCAGCTCGTCGAACTCGCGATCGAGGCCGGCGTGCCGCAGGGCGTGCTGAACGTCGTGCATGGCGGCAAGACCGTGGTCGACCGTCTCTGCACGCATCCGGACATCAAGGCGATCTCGTTCGTCGGCTCGACGCGCGTCGGCACGCACGTGTACAACCTCGGCAGCCAGCACGGCAAGCGTGTGCAGTCGATGATGGGCGCGAAGAACCACGCCGTCGTGCTGCCGGATGCGCATCGCGAGCAGTCGATCAACGCGCTGGTGGGCGCCGGCTTCGGCGCGGCCGGCCAGCGCTGCATGGCGACGTCGGTCGTCGTGCTCGTCGGCCAGGCGCGCGACTGGCTGCCCGATCTCGTCGAGAAGGCGAAGGCACTGAAGGTCAACGCAGGCGCCGAAGCCGGCACGGACGTCGGTCCGGTCGTGTCGAAGGCCGCGAAGGCACGCATCCTGTCGCTGATCGACGCCGGCGTGAAGGAAGGCGCGACGCTGCTGCTCGACGGCCGCGACGTGAAGGTGCCCGGCTACGAGCAGGGCAACTTCGTCGGCCCGACGATCTTCTCGGGCGTGACGACCGACATGTCGATCTACCAGGAGGAAATCTTCGGGCCGGTGGTGGTCGTGCTCGAAGCGGACACGCTCGACGAAGCGATCGCACTCGTCAACGCGAACCCGATGGGCAACGGCGTGGGGCTGTTCACGCAAAGCGGCGCGGCCGCGCGCAAGTTCCAGAGCGAGATCGACGTCGGCCAGGTCGGCATCAACATCCCGATCCCGGTGCCGGTGCCCTACTTCAGCTTCACCGGCTCGCGCGGCTCGAAGCTCGGCGATCTCGGCCCGTACGGCAAGCAGGTCGTGCAGTTCTACACGCAGACGAAGACGGTCACTGCGCGCTGGTTCGACGACGATGCGACGGCCGGCGGCGTGAACACGACGATCGCGCTGCGCTGAGCGAGGGCCCGCACATGGAAATCGCATTCATCGGACTCGGCAACATGGGCGGCCCCATGGCCGCCAACCTGCTCAAGGCCGGCCACGCGCTGACGGTGTTCGACCTCGACGCGAACGCGGTCGACGCCGCGGTGCGCGCGGGCGCGACGGCCGCCGCCTCGCCGCGCGATGCGGCCGCGCGCGGCGCGCTGGTCATCACGATGCTGCCGGCCGCGCAACACGTGCGCGCCGTCTACCTGGGCGACGACGGCGTGCTGGCCGGCGCGCGCGCCGGCGCGACATTCGTCGACTGCAGCACGATCGATCCGGGCACCGTGCGCGCGGTGGCCGAAGCGGCCGCGCAGCGCGACTTCCCGCTCGCCGATGCACCGGTGTCGGGCGGCACCGGCGGCGCGCAGGCCGGCACGCTGACCTTCATGGTCGGCGCGCCCGACTCGCTGTTCGAGCGCATCCGCCCGGTGCTGCTCGACATGGGCAGGAACGTCGTGCATTGCGGCGGCACGGGCACCGGGCAGATCGCGAAGATCTGCAACAACCTGCTGCTCGGGATCTCGATGATGGGCGTGTCGGAGGCGATGGCGCTCGGCGCGGCGCTCGGCATCGAGCCTTCGGTGCTGGCCGGGATCATCAACACGTCGACCGGGCGCTGCTGGAGCTCGGACACGTACAACCCGTACCCGGGCGTAAACGAAGCGGCGCCCGCCGCGCGCGGCTATGCCGGCGGCTTCGCGGCGAACCTGATGCTGAAGGATCTCGGGCTCGCGACGGAAGCCGCACGCAACGCGCGGCAGCCGGTGTGGATGGGCGCGCTCGCGCAGCAGCTCTATCAGTCGATGAGCCAGCAAGGGCTCGGCACGCTGGACTTCTCCGCGTGCGTGAAGCTGTACGAAGCGCAACCCGCGTAACGCGGCAAACGGACGTGCGCCGGCCCGCGATGCCCGTCAACGGCATCGCGGGCCGGATCACATTCGGAGGAACCCGGGCGCGGGCGCCACGAACGCGCGACCGGCGCTTACCCGCGCGGATTCGACGCGGTCTCGAAGGTCGGATGGCACTCGAACGCAAGCTCGGAGCGCGCGTCGACACGGCGGCCGCCGGTCACCGACTCCTGCTTCAAGCTCGCGCGCAATCCGCGCTGCGAGCAGTAGTTCGTGGCTTCGGTGACGGCTTTTTCATGGGCGTCGGCCCACGTCGTCGACACGCCGAGCGTGCGCGTCGTCACGGTGAAAACGTTCGGGTTCGACGTCGCGGTCACGTCGGAAGCGGTCGAACACGCGGCGAGCAAGCATGCAGCAGCCGCGACGGTCAACCATCGCAGGGATCGAAAAGGGACAGGGATAGACATGGGGGGCAAGCGCACGTCGATTCGACGGCATTGAGCAACATAGGCGACAGTATGCCTGTCCGATCGCCGGAGATCATGCCCCTTTCGGTGAACACATTGTTTCTAATGGTTAAACGATGAACCGATGCCGGCAAGATTTACGGCCTGCGCGGTGTGCTGCGCGGCCCCGGGGCGTCGCTTTTCCCGGCTGCCGCGCGAGGCCGGGCCGGCGTGAGCGTCGCGCCCCGCGCGCCCGTCAGTGCGCGCCCTCGCGCCGGATCCTCGCCGATGCCTCCTCCAGATTGCGCCACGCCGGTTGCCCCGGCGCGTAGCGCGCGCGGATGTACGCGGCGAGCTCGGCCATCTGCCGGTCGTCGAATGCGTCCCGAAAACCCGGCATGTAGCCGAGCCGGGCGGTGGCCGGCTGGTCGATCCCGTTGTGCAGCACGCGCAGCAGATTGTCGGGCGCGGCCTGGCTGACGCTCGTGTTGAGCCCCATCAACGGACGCACGCCGAGATGCCCGACGCCGCCCGATTCCGCGTGACAGACCGCGCATGCGGTATCGAACGCGCGGCGGCCGCTTTCGAGGCCGAGCGTCGCGACGGCTTCCGCGCCGTGCGCGCGACGGGTCGCCGCATCCGCGGCCGTGGCGGCATCGACGGACGGCGACAGCGACGCCAGATAGTGCGAGATCGCCCGCACGTCGGATTCGGGCAACGATGCGAGCCCCGCGACGACGGGCGCCATCGGCCCGGCCGCGACGCCGTGCTGGGCGGAGAAGCCCGTGCGCAGATAGTCGAACAGCGCACCTTCGGTCCACGGCACCGGCGCGGCCGGCGACGCGACGAGCGGCGGCGCGATCCAGCCTTCGGCCTCGCCGCCCGCGAGGTACGCGCGCCCGCCCTTCTCAGCCCCGAGCGCGTTGCGCGGCGTGTGGCACGCGCCGCAATGGCCGGCCCCGTCGACCAGGTACTTGCCGCGATTCCACATCGCGGAGCGCGCCGGATCCGGCGCGAACGGCCGCGCGTCGTGAAACAGCCAGTTCCACCCGGCGACGAGACGCCGCTGGTCGAGCGGGAACGGCAGCTTCGTCTTCGGCGGCGCGTGCTTCACCGCCGGCTGCGCCATCAGGTACGCATAGAGCGCGAGCAGGTCGGGCTCGCTCATCTTCGCGAACGCGGTGTACGGGAATGCCGGGTACAGATGCGTGCCGTCGCGGCCGATGCCTTCCCGCATCGCGCGCGCGAACGCCGGATACGACCATGCGCCGATGCCGGTTTCCGGATCGGGCGTGATGTTGGTCGTGTAGATCGTGCCGAACGGCGTGTCGAGCGCGAGCCCGCCCGCATTGGTCGCACCGCCGGGCGCGGTGTGGCATACCGCGCAATCGCCGGCGAGCGCGATCAGGCGGCCGCGCTCGAGCGTCGCCGCGCTCCACATTGCGCCGTCCGCGCCGCCAGGCGCGAGCGGAGCGATCGGCGCGGGGCCCGGCAGGATCGCGCATGCGAGCCCGATCAGCCCGCCGACCACGCCGCCTGCACCGCCGCCGGCCAGCCAGCGGCGCCAGCGCGACGGGCGGCGCGGTGCGCCCGATTGCCCTTCGGCGAGATCGGCCGGCACCGGCCGTGCCAGCGCCGCACGAATGCGCGCGGCGTCGAACGGCGGCGCGCGAAACCGCACGCCCGTCGCGTCGTACAGCGCGTTCGCGATCGCGGCGGCGGCCGGGGCGGCCGCCTGCTCGATACATTGCGCATCGCGGGTCGACAACGGCTGCGCGCGATCGGCACCGGCGGTCGCCGGCTCGAACGCGACGAGTTCATGCGCGATCGTATCCGGCGGCATGCCGTTGCCGGTCTCGTCATGCGCAGGGCGCGCGGACAACCGCGTGCCCATCACGCGCGAGATCGCAGCCTCGACCTGCCACGCGGGCAGACCGGCCATCGACGGCTGACCCGGTTCGCCCGCGCCCTGCCCCGCCACCACGCGCCGCACCGCGACGTTGCCCGTCGCGCGATCGACGTCGAGATCGACGACCCACGCGGACCAGTGCGGGGCGCTGTCGGGCGCGGCATCGGCTCGCGGCTTCCCGCTGTCGAGCGGCGCGCCGAGCGTGCCGGCGCCGTCGAATGCGAAGCCGCGGCCGCTGACACGCGTATCCGGCTGCGCATACGCTTCGGCTGCGGTCGATTCGCCCCATGCGGCACGTTCGCTGACCATCCGGATAATCTCGCGCGGCCCCGCATCGCACGACGCATCGAGATGCTGCAGACGCAGCGCGACCGGATCGCGGCCCAGCGTACCGGCCAGTTCGTCGATGAAGGATTCGCGGGCGAATGCGTGTGCATGGCCGGGAATCGCGCGATCGGCGTCGGCGATTTCGATCGACGTCCGCACGTGCCGGTAGACGAACGGCGACGACGGCGCGGATGCCCCGCCGTCCGTCGCCGCGGGTAGCGCATCCGGCGTCGCGCCGGCTTGCGCGCGATACCGCCACGTCGTCATCCGTCCGTCGGGCGCGGTCAGGGTTTCGACGCTGAACGATGCCTGCGCGCGTGTGTCGCCGATCGGCCATTCGTAACGCGCGCGATGCGTGCGCGCCGCATCGGCCCGGCGCCGCGCGGACTCGGCGACGACGTCACCGCGCGGCTCGTCCCGTGTTGTATCGGGTTCGGGCCTCGCGGTCAGGCCGAGGTCATGCTTCATCGCCGTCGCCCCGCAGATAACGCGCGGCCCGATGCACCGCACGGATGATCTCCAGATGCGTGCCGCAGCGGCACAGGTTGAAACGCAGTGCGGCGCGGATCGCCGCATCGGCCGGCGACGGATCGCGGTCGAGCAGCGCCTTCGTGCTCATGATCATCCCGTTCAGGCAATAGCCGCATTGCGCGGCCTGCTCGTCGATGAACGCGCGCTGGATCGGATGCAGCGCGTCGCGCGAGCCGAGCCCTTCGAGCGTCGTCACATCGCGCCCGTTGGCCGCGGCGGCCGGCACGACGCACGCACGCGTCGGCTGCCCGTCGACGAGCACCGTACACGCGCCGCACTGTCCGAACCCGCAGCCGTATTTCGGGCCGTTCAGCGCGCAGTCGTTGCGCAGGACCAGCAGCAGCGGCGCATCGGGCGCCGCATCGTCGAAGGTATGCGGCGTGCCGTTCACGCAAAATGCGAGCGGCCGCGACGAAGGAGCGGGATGGGACATGAATGGATCCGGAAGGCAGCGTGCGCGCCGGGGCCGGGCCGGCGGCAGGCATGACCGCCGGCTCGCGACGTTCGGCGTCGCGCACACTGCTCACGTATAACACGCCGAAATGCGCGCGTACCGCCGCATCGATCCGCGATACGGCGCGCGCCGCACGGCGCCGGGGGCTCGGGTGCGTCAGGCGACGGCCGCGACAGTGCTGCGCGACGGCGACTCCAGCGGCACGCCGAACACGTCGTAGCCGAACACCCACGCCGGATCCTCGTTCGTGCGCAGCCACGTGTTGTTGTGCGACACGAGTTGCACCTTCGACGCA
Source organism: Burkholderia sp. WTPI3 (assembly GCF_021483755.1). NCBI lineage: Bacteria > Pseudomonadati > Pseudomonadota > Betaproteobacteria > Burkholderiales > Burkholderiaceae > Burkholderia > Burkholderia sp. WTPI3. Next base: position 11,095 of record NZ_JAGIXF010000056.1, read on the forward strand.
CGCGCTGCGCGATTCGCCTCGTACAGTGCGAACACGCCCGCGTAATCGCCGATGCCGACCTCGTCGAGGCAGCGCGCGAGCATCGCGGCATCCTCGATCGCCATCGCGGCGCCCTGCGCCATGTGCGGCTTCATCGGATGGCACGCATCCCCGAGCAGCACGAGACGGCCGCGGCTCCACAACGGCAGCGGATCACGCTCGAGCAGCGGCCACTTCGTGATCGACGGCGACACGTCGATCAGGTGCTGGATATCCGCATGAAAACCCGCGAACGCTTCGCGCATTTCGTCGCGGCTGCTGTCGACCATCGACACGCCTTCCGGCCAGTCGGCCTGCGGCACGCCGGTCACGTAGTAATACTCGTCGCGCTTCTCGGTCACGTAGTAGACCATCATGTGGCGATCCTCCGACCACCACTTCACGCACATGTCGTACGGCTTGTTGCCGAGCAGCGACGCGGGGAACACCGCGCGATGCGCGACGTAGCCCGTATAGCGCGGCGGCTCCGCGCCGAGCAGGTGCTCGCGGATCCGCGAATTCACGCCGTCCGCGCCGATCACGATGTCGGCCGTATCGACGCTGCCGTCCGCGAACGTCAGGCGCACCTCGCTGCCGGTGTCCTCCACCGCAGCAAGCCGCTTGCCGAAGCGGATCGTGCCGGGCGTCACCGCCTGCGTCATCAATGCATGGAAATCGCCGCGATGCACGGTCAGGTAGCTCGCGCCGTACGTCTTGCGCGCGTAGTCGCCGAGCGGAATCTGCGACAGCACGTCGGCCGTCTGCCAGTCGCGGCTGTACCAGCAATCCGGATGCGAGCCCATCGTCTCCAGCGCGTCCTCGCAGCCGATGCGCCGCATGATCTTCATCACGTTCGGGCCGAGATGGATCCCCGCGCCGAGGCGCGAGAACGCCGGCGCCTGCTCGTACAGCGCGACGTCGTAGCCGCCGCGCTGCAGCAGCGCAGCCGCGGCCGTGCCGCCGAGACCGGCGCCGATGATTGCGATACGGGGTTTGCTCATGCGGATCTCCTGATCGTGGGCCCGTCGCCGAACACGGTGCGAGAACGGGCGGATTGAATGGCGTACATATAGCGTACACACTCAATTTATTCCGGACAAGAGGATTGTTGACGGCAGCCGAGATATACGGGAAAACACCAATAAATCCCGGATAATCCGCGCAATCAAATACTCCAAATCGATCGTCAATCATTTTGATCCATTGCCATTTTCAAATGTACACACTAGACTTTGCTCGAAATCAGGCGATTCCGCATCCGCGTGCCGCCCCACCCTTACCGACACGGAGCCTCCCGTCATGAGCAAGACCTACCGCATCGGCCAGATCGTGCCGAGTTCCAACACGACGATGGAAACCGAGATTCCCGCGATGCTGCGGTTGCGCGAAACGATCCGGCCCGAACGCTTCACGTATCACTCGAGCCGGATGCGGATGAAGAAGGTCGTCAAGAAAGAGTTGGCGGCGATGGATGCCGAATCCGACCGCTGCGCGATGGAGCTGAGCGACGCGCGCGTCGACGTGCTCGGCTATGCCTGCCTCGTCGCGATCATGGCGATGGGCCATGGCTACCACCGCGTGTCGCAGAAGCGTCTGCGCGAGCGCACGCAGGAGAACGGCGGCGACGCGTCCGTCATCACCAGCGCCGGCGCGCTCGTCGACGCATTGAAGGTGATCGGCGCGAAGCGCATCGTGGTGGTCGCGCCGTACATGTTGCCGCTGACCGAGCTGGTGGTCGACTACATCCGCAATGAAGGCTACGACGTGATCGCGTACCGCGCGCTGGAAATTCCGGACAACCTGGACGTCGGCCGCCACGACCCGGCGCGCCTGCCGGACATCGTGAAGACGCTGCCGTACCAGGATGCCGATGCGATCGTGCTGTCCGCCTGCGTGCAGATGCCGTCGCTGCCGGCCGTCGCAAAGGTCGAGGCGATGACGGGCAAGCCGGTGATCACGGCCGCGATCGCGACCACCTACGCGATGCTGCGCGAACTCGATCTCGAACCGGTCGTGCCGGGCGCCGGCGCGCTGCTATCCGGCGCGTACTGATTGCCGCCCTTTCGACGGAGTTTCCCCATGTCTTCGACTTTCCTGTACGGCGCGAACGTCCACGCCAACGGCATCCGCCAGCACTACCTGCGCTACGGCGGCGCGTCCGGCGCGCGCGCATCGCGCCCGGCGATCGTGCTGATCCCAGGCATCACGAGCCCCGCGATCACGTGGGGCTTCGTCGGCGAAGTGTTCGGCGCGGCGTTCGACACCTATGTGCTCGACGTGCGCGGCCGCGGGCTGTCCGAAGCGTCGGCGACGCTCGACTACGGTCTCGATGCGCAGGCCGACGACATCGCTGCGCTGATTGCCGCGCTCGGCCTGCCGCGCACGAGCCTCGTCGGCCATTCGATGGGCGCGCGGATCGCCGCACGCGCGGCGCGGCGCGCCATCCGCGGGCTCGAATCGGTCGTGCTCGTCGATCCGCCCGTGTCGGGCCCGAACCGCCGCGACTATCCCGGCAAGCTGCCGTGGTACATCGACTCGATGGCGCTCGCGCGCGCCGGCACCGACGCCGAAGGGATGCGCGCGTTCTGCCCGACCTGGACCGACGCCGAGCTGCAACTGCGCGCCGAATGGCTGCACACCTGCGACGAGCGCGCGGTGCGCGCGACGTACGAGAGCTTCCATACCGACGATTTCCACGCGGACGCCGCGCGGCTGACCGTGCCGTCGCTGCTGATCACGGCCGGGCGCGGCGACGTGGTGCGCGACGACGACGTCGCTGAACTGCAGCGCGCCACGCCGGCGATGCGGCACGTCCGCGTGCCCGACGCGGGCCACATGATTCCGTGGGACAACGCGGCGGGTTTCTACGCTGCGTTCGGCGACTTCCTCGGCGCGCCGCTCGCGGCCTGAGCGCGTCGCCCACTCTTTCCTTCACGCCCTTACCGGAGCCGACGATGCCAGTCAGCGACACCCAACTGATCGACGCGTGGAAGCAGGTGCTCACGCTGTCGCGCCTCGAACCCGGCCAGACCGTCACGATCCTGACGAGCGCGGCCACCCATCCGCAAACGCTGACGTGCGCGCTGATCGCAACGCAATCGATGGGCGCGATCGTCAACCGCCTCGACCTGCCGCCGGTGAACGGCGAGAAGGCGTTCAGCCGCGACCCGCTCGCGTATCTCGGCACGACGCCGCTGACCGGCAACCGCGCCGCGATCGCAGCGCTGCGCGAAAGCGACCTCGTGCTCGACCTGATGACGCTGCTGTTCTCGCCCGAGCAGCACGACATCCTGAAGTCCGGCACGAAGATCCTGCTCGCGGTCGAGCCGCCCGAAGTGCTGGTGCGGATGGTGCCGACGCTGGCCGACCGCACGCGCGTGCTCGGCGCCGCCAGAAAGATCGCCGCCGCGCGCGAGATGCGCGTGACCTCCGCGGCCGGCACCGCGCTCGCGTGCCCGCTCGGCGACTTTCCGCCGACCGCCGAATACGGCTTCGTCGACGCGCCGGGCCGCTGGGATCACTGGCCGAGCGGCTTCGCGCTGACCTACCCGAACGACCGCACCGCGCGCGGCACGATCGTGATCGATCGCGGCGACATCCTGCTGCCGCAGAAGCACTACGTGAGCGAGCCGATCGCGCTGACCGTCGAAGGCGGCTATGCGACGCGCATCGAAGGCGGCGTCGACGCCGACCTGCTGCGCGACTACATGGAAACCTTCGCCGATCCGGAAGGCTATGCGATCTCACACATCGGCTGGGGGCTGCAGCCGCGCGCGCGCTGGTCGACGCTCGGCCTGTACGACCGCGAAGCGACGATCGGCATGGATGCGCGCGCATTCGAAGGCAACTTCCTGTTCTCGCTCGGGCCGAACAACGAAGGCGGCGGCAACCGCACCACCACCTGCCATATCGACATTCCGTTGCGCCGCTGCACGGTCGAACTCGACGGCGAGACCGTCGTGCGCGACGGCCGCGTGATCGATCAACCCGCCTGACCGACGAGTACCCGACATCATGACCGATCTTTCCCACCACGCCGAAGCGGGCGTCTATCGCCAGCAGGGTTTCGGCACGCCGCTGCCGCCGCACGGCAACATCGGACTGCTGATCGTCGATTTCGTGGTCGGCTTCGCTGATCCCGCGACGTTCGGCGGCGGCAACATCGCGCCGGCGATCGCGCGCACGACGCAGGCGCTCGCACGTGCGCGAGAACGCGGCTGGCCCGTCGCGCACAGCCGCATCGTGTACGCGGACGACGGCAGCGACGACAATGTGTTTTCGCTGAAGGTGCCCGGCATGGCAACGCTGACCGAGCATCATCCGAACAGCGCGATCGTGCCCGAGCTCACGCCCGCTGCCGGCGAACTCGTCGTGCGCAAGACCGTGCCGTCCGCGTTCTTCGGCACGCAACTGGCGCCGTGGCTTGCGCAGCGCGCAGTGCAGACGCTGCTCGTCGCGGGTGCGGTGACGAGCGGCTGCGTGCGTGCAAGCGTGGTCGATGCGATGTCGCACGGATTCCGCCCGCTGGTGCTCGCCGATTGCGTCGGCGATCGCGCGATCGCGCCGCACGAAGCAAACCTGTTCGACATGCAGCAAAAATATGCGGCCGTGATGCCGCTCGACGATGCGATCGCGGCGATCGATGCCGTGCACGCGCGCTGAGCCGCCGCCTCGAGCCGTCATGCAGCGCGGGCGCCGGCCGCGCCGGTGCGCCCGCGCGCGATTGACGCTGCGGTTTTGGCGGCCTAGATTGAACGCGTGCCCGGCCGGCGGCGCACGCGCGCCGCACCCGCCACGACCGGCCGCCGACCGCGCCTTCCCCGACAGGACTCTTCATCCGTGAATCGCTCCGAACTGCTAGCGCGCGACGGCTGCCTGACCGTGATCCGCCCGCCCGCGCCGCCCGTGAAGCCGGCGCCCGGCCAGCCGGGCAGCCTGTCGTCGTATGTACCGGCGCTGCCCGAAGTGTTCGTCGCGATCCTCGACGACGGACGCATCCTCGCATTCAACGGGCACGTCGACCTCGGCACCGGCATCCGTACGTCGCTCGCCCAGATCGTCGCCGAGGAACTCGACGTGCCGGCCGCGCGCGTCACGATGGTGCTCGGCGACACGGCCGCGACGCCAAACCAGGGCCCGACCATCGCGAGCGCAACGATCCAGATTTCCGCCACACCGCTGCGTTGTGCGGCCGCACAGGCGCGGCACGCGCTGCTGGCGCTGGCCGCCGAGCGCTTCGGCGTCGACGCCGCGCAACTCGCCGCCGAAGGCGGGACGATCTCGGTTCCCACCGACAGCCGCACCGCGACATTCGCCGCGCTCGTTAGCGCGCGCCGCATCGCGTTGACGCTCGACCTGAATGCGCGGACGAAGGATCCCGCGCACTACTGGATCGTCGGCACGTCGTCGCCGCGCATCGACGTGCCCGCGAAGGCCACCGGCCAGCTCACGTTCGTGCACGACATGCGCGTGCCGGGCATGCTGCACGGCCGCGTCGTACGGCCGCCGTATGCGGGCCACGACAGCGGCGCGTTCGTCGGCACGTCGCTCGTCGACGTCGATCGCGCGTCGGTCGCCGACATTCCGGGGCTCGCGGCCGTCGTCGCGATCGGGGACTTTGTCGGCGTCGTTGCCGAACGCGAGGAACATGCGATTCGCGCGGCGCGTCAGTTGCGCGTCACGTGGCGACCGCACCCCGCGCTGCCGTCGCTCGATGCGCCGGCCGCCGCGATCGCCGCCGCGCCCGTGCAACGACGCGTCTTGCTCGACGAAGGCAGCGTCGATGCGGCACGCACGCAACCCAACACGATCACGCTGTCGCGCACCTACGCGTGGCCGTTCCAGATGCACGGCTCGATCGGCCCATCGTGCGCGCTCGCCGACTACCGCGAGCCGGGCGACGGCCGGATCACCGTGTGGTCCGGCACGCAGAACCCGGTGTCGCTGCGCTACGACCTCGCAACGCTCGTGGCCCGCGACGAAGCGGATTTCGACATCGTGCGGATGGAAGCGGCCGGCTGCTACGGCCGCAACGGCGCGGACGACGTATGCGGCGACGCGCTGCTGCTGTCGCGTGCGGTCGGCCGGCCGGTGCGCGTGCAACTGTCGCGTGCGGACGAACATCTGTGGGAACCGAAGGGCGCCGGCCAGTTGATGCAGGTGACGGGCACCGTGACGCGCGACGGCCGCCTGCTCGGCTACGACTTCACGACGCGCTATCCGTCGAACGATGCACCGCTGCTCGCGACGCTGCTGACCGGCGCGATCGCACCCGAGCCGCGCGTGTTCGAGATGGGCGACCGGACGGCCGTGTCGCCTTATGCAAGCCCGAATCGCCGTTTCGTCTGCGAGGATCTCGCGCCGCTGGTGCGCGCGTCGTGGCTGCGCGGCGTATCGGCACTGCCGAACTCGTTCGCGCACGACGCATTCGTCGACGAATGCGCGGCGCTGGCCGGCATCGATCCGCTCGCGTTCCGCATTCGCCATCTGCAGGACACGCGTGCGATCGAACTGCTGCGGGCCGTGGCCGATCGCGCGGGCTGGACGCCGCGCGCAGGTCGCGACAAAGAACGGGATGGCCGCGATGGCGCGCGGGTCGTGCGCGGCCGCGGTATCGCATATGCACGCTACGTGCACAGCCGCTTCCCCGGCTTTGGCGCGGCGTGGTCCGCGTGGATCGTCGACCTGAGCGTCGATCGCGTGTCGGGCGAGATCCGGATCGAGCGCGTGACGGTCGGCCAGGACACGGGCACGATGATCAATCCGGACGGCGTACGCCACCAGATCCACGGCAACGTGATCCAGGTATTGAGCCGCACGCTGAAGGAGCGCGTACGGTTCGCCGACGGCAAGGTCGCGTCGCGCGAATGGGCGAGTTATCCGATCCTGACGTTCGACGAAGTGCCGGACGTCGATGTCCTGCTGATGCCCAGACAAGGCGAGCCGCCGCTCGGCGCGGGCGAATCGGCATCGGTGCCGGGGCCAGCCGCGGTCGCGAATGCGCTGTTCGATGCGACCGGCGTGCGCGTCTACGCGCCGCCGTTCACGCCCGAAACGGTGCGAGCCGCGCTACGCGAGGCCGGCCGGCTTGCGAGTGACGAAGCGCCGGCTGCCGCAGGCGTCATATAACGCCGGGTTGCGTCGATGGCCGGACGGCGCCGCGCATCACGCATCGCCGTCGGCCTCCATCATCTTGCGCAGCAGATACTGCAGCGCGACGCGCTCGCCCGGATTGAGCGGACCGTACGTACGCTCCGTCACCTGCCGCGCGAACGGCACCGTGCGATCGATCAGCGCGAGCCCCGCCGCGGTCGCGCGCACGATCAGCTTGCGGCCGTCGCTCGGGTCGGGCAGCACTTCGATCAGCGCGCGCGCCTTCAATCGGTCGACCACGCCGCGGATCGTCGCCTGATCGATCGCGGTCGCCTTGACGATGTCGTTCAGCGAACACGCCTGCTTTTCCTTGACCGCGCACAGCGCGACGAACTGGGCGGCCGTCAGATCCGAATCGGGGATCGCTTCCTGAAAGATCGCTACGTGGCGCTGATATGCGCGGCGCAGCAAGTGGCCGACCTGGTCGTGAAAGTCGTAGGAATCCCTGGAAGACGCCATGAAAGTAAAGGCCCGCGCGGCACGAATAGGAAAGGTAAGGAGTGTACACCCTCAAATCGCCGCAATCGACGGTGCGCGCGCCGCTTCGTTGCGGTGCATCAGGGTTCGTCGCACCGCTCCCGCACCCTGCGCGAAGATCCCTCGGCGTTGTCGTTCATGCCCGGACAACGCACATCCGGCACCGCCCGGCGCATGCCGGATGGCAGGTTTCCGGGCTGTCGAATCGCTTGCGCGCACACGCTGCAATTTTGAGCGCGTACGCACTAATTCGGCGCATGCATCGATGCTTTGTCCAGCTGCCAGGATGCACATGAAGATTCGCTTTAATCCTGCAAAAATACGCAATATTCCTCATCGATAGGTCGATCACGATGCATTCATTTTCATGCCTGTGCGATTCCGTATTTTCTAGTGTGTACGCTACGTAATTGGCGTGCTATACAGACTCCAGCGCGCGGCGAGATGCTCGCTCGCGTCGATCGGCCACTCACTCATCCGTCACACTTGAACAGGGGCAATCCCATGTCTACCGCACACCCGAGCGCCGCCGTCTCCGCCGACGACGCGCAGCACGGCACGCTCTACCGCAAAGTCACGCTACGCCTGATCACCCTCTTCTGCCTGTGCTATTTCGCGGCCTATCTCGACCGCATCAACATCGGCCTCGCGAAGCTGCAGATGCTCGATGCGCTGAAGTTCAGCGATACCGTGTACGGGCTCGGCGCCGGCCTGTTCTTCGGCGGCTACATCCTGTTCGAAGTCCCGAGCAACCTGGTGCTTCAGCGCGTCGGCGCGAAGCTGTGGATCGCGCGGATCATGATCACGTGGGGCCTGCTGTCCGGCGCGACGATGTTCGTGCAGACGCCGATGCAGTTCTACATCGTGCGCTTCCTGCTCGGCGCGGCCGAAGCCGGCTTCCTGCCCGGCGTGCTGCTGTACCTGACGCAGTGGTATCCCGACGCGCGCCGCGCGCGGATCGTCGCGCTGTTCATGGTCGGCCTGCCGTTGTCGAGCATGATCGGCAGCCCGATCTCCGGCTGGATAATGCGGGCGTTCGACGGCACGCACGGGCTCGGCGGCTGGCAGTGGCTGTTCCTGCTCGAGGCGTTGCCGTCGATCCTGCTCGGCTTCGCGGTGCTGCGCTGGCTGCCCAACAGCATCGAGACCGCGCGCTGGCTGGACGACGACGAAAAGCGCGCACTGCGCGAAAACCTCGACGCCGATCCGGCCGGCAACAAGAGTCACGCACTCGGCCGCGCGTTCTCCGATCCGAAGGTCTGGGCGCTCGGCCTCATCGATCTGTGCGTGCTGCTGGGGCTGTATGCGGTGAGCTTCTGGCTGCCGACGATCCTGCGCGATACCGGCGTGAAGGACGCATATCACATCGGCTGGCTGATGGCGATCCCGAACGCCGCGGCCGTGCTCGCGACGCTGTATTGCGGCGCGAGCTCCGACCGCGCGCGCGAGCGCCGCTGGCATATCGTCGTGCCGTTCGTGGTGTCGGCCATCGCGCTCGCGCTTGCGGCCGCGTCGTCGCACGGCACGCTCACGACCGTGCTGCTGTTCTCGCTGATCAATGCGGGCGCCGCGGCAGCGATGCCGGTCGTCTGGGCCCTGCCGTCCACGTTCCTGAAGGGCTCGGCCGCAGCCGGCGGGATCGCGTTCGCATGCTCGATCGCGAACCTCGGCGGATTCGGCAGCACCTATTTCATCGGCTGGCTGCGCGACACCTTCCATTCGCAAAGCGCCGGGCTGTACGGCTTCGCTGCCTGCATGCTGGTCGGTTGCGCACTCGCGCTCGCGTATCCGGCGAAGCTCGTGAATCGCTGATGCCCCGACGCGCGCGGCGACGCCACGTCGTCGCGCGCGGTTCTGCGGTTCTGCGGTTCTCCGCAGGTGCGTGCCGTATCGATGCGCATGCAACGACTTACGAACGCGCACCGCCGCCTCCATCCTCTCTCGGCCGCCGCGCAGGTTTGCGCAATGCACACCGAACGGCGTTTGAAACGCCGTTGCCGCGAAGATCGCGCGCGAACGCGCCACCACGCCGCTTTTTTACAAGCGCGTTACCCGATACGCACGATCACGCGCGGCATTTGACAGCCCGCCGCGCCGCACACGCCATCACACGGCCACCCGCGCGCTTCGCGCCATGCAGGCACATCGCTTGCGACATCCTCGCGCCCGTCATCCGGCGGACAACATTGATCCTTCAACCGGCGCTGCGCACCGCGCGATCCTTCGCGCGGCGACCCGCATCGCAAGCAGGTTCCCCTGAACGAGAGGACGACATGAAATCCATACGAACGATCGCGGCGCTGTGCTCGGTCATTTCCGTGCTCACGGCATGCGGCGGCGACGGCAACGACGTCGGCACCGAGCTCGGGATCTCGAAGCCGCAGGCACGCTTCATCAACGCGGTGCCGGCCGGCCCGAACCTCGACTACTACCTGAATGCGAAGGTCGACGCATCCGGCGTCGCGTACAAGGGCGTCACGCGCTATCACGACGTCGATTCAGGCACGCAGAACGCCAGCTACGACGTATCGGGAACGACGACGACGATCGCATCTCAATCGTTCAGCGCGGCGAACGGCCACCACTACACCACGATCGCGCTGCCGAGCACCTCGTCGCCGATCTCGGTGATCGACGATCCGTACGACAAGGGCCTGCTGTCCGACAAGGCGCGCGTGCGCACCTTCAACGCATCGCCGAACGCACAGAACGTCGACGTGTACGTCGTGCCGCCGGGCACCGACATCACGACGCAAAGCCCGACGCTGTCCGGCGCCGCCTATCAGAACGCCTCGCCCGCATCGGGCCAGGACTCCGTCTACCTGAACGGCGGCAACTACCAGGTGATCGTCACGACCGCCGGCAGCAAATCGCCGATCCTGACGACCGCACCGGTGGCGATCAACAACAATGCCGACTGGTTGCTGGTGACGATTCCGGCCGGCGGCATCGGCGACGTCACGCCGAACGACGTCCACGTGCTGGTTGCGCAAGGCAACGATGCCGACACCTCCGCGCAGGAACTCGGCCCGCAATAAGCGGCACCGCGCGCCCGGCGCCACGCCGCCCGGCGGGGCGTCGGGCCATCCGTCCGTCAGTCGCCGCGCTCGAGGCGGATCACATGCTCGGCACGCGTCCCGCCGCCGTGCGCGATATCGACGTCGCCGACATGACTCACGCGCCAGCCGGGCCGCGTCGCGATCCGCGGCAGATTGCCGGACGGACGGCTCTCGATACCGCCGAGCCCTTCGTCCGGCGTGCGGACCGCATCGTCAAGCGACGCGTTCGAATAGATCACGTTGTCGTGCCATTCGGTCGCGCCGGTGCCCGCTTCCATGCCGTTGCCGTCGACGTCGACCGTGTTGTCCGTCATCGCCATGTTCGCGTTGTCGAGCGTCACGATCCGGCCAGCGGCACGGCGCACCGGATCGCCGCTGTCGACCGCATGCGCACCGACGTCGATCAGCGGCAGTCCGGTCGGCGCTTTCGCCGCGATCGTCTCGGGCGTCTGCGGCCGCTTCGCGACTTCGGCGGCCTGGGTCGCGGCATCCGGCATGTCGCCGGCCGCCGGCGTCTTCACGGGGCTCCGTTCGATCGGTTCCTGCTGCTGTTTCGGGGTTGGGTTCAATTCCGCGTTCCGCATCGCACCTCCAGTTCCGGACGGCGTGCGCCGGCGGGATGCACGGCGCCGGTCCGGGAATCGCTACAACGATCCTTGCAAATCTTTCACGCGCGGCGCGTCACCCGACGCGCCCGCACAACATCATGACGCCCGGCAGGCGGCGGCCGCGCACATGGCGCACGCCGCCTGCGCTCGCCGGTCAGCCGCCGCTCGCGCCGGCCGGTGCGGAAGCCGCACCCGGCGAGCTCGCGCCGCTGTCGCCGCCGGTCGTCCCGGTGTCGGCGCCGGCCGCACCGCTGGCCGGCGTGCCAGACGGCGCGGTGGACGGCGCAGCCGACATGCCGCCTGTGGCGCTCGTATCGGAGCTCGCACCGGTGCCGGTGTCGTTGTCGCCCTTCTTCTGACAGCCCGCCCCCGCCGCCAGGCCGGCGATCACGATGCCGGCGAAGACGGCTCGCGATACGTGACGAAAGGAATATCGCTGCATGACACCTCCGCTGATGTCGATGTGGATGGAGCCCGTTGAGCCGCAATTCGCATGCCGCCGGATCTGCTCGACGATGATCGAACCCCATTCATTTTCCAACTGACGCTTAGCAAAATATTTAATTTCCCATCGTTGCAGCCGCCGCCCATACTCGCCGACAAATCCGAGACATAACGTCCACGGTGGCCGGGCCCGCGCTGCGTGCACACGCTGCCGGTTCGCGCCCCGCACATGGAAGGAGACAAGGCGTGCAACTGGAAGCCATTCACCGCGCGGGCATCGTGCTCGGCGCGGACGACGCATCGCATCGAACCGATACGGCCATGCGCGACCCCGCGCTGAGCCCGCGGCTGCACAACCCCGACCTCGCGCCGACCCAGGCCGAAGGCCGCACCTGGGGCCGCTACAGCATCTTTGCGCTGTGGACCAACGACGTGCACAACATCGCGAACTATTCGTTCGCCATCGGCCTGTTCGCGCTCGGCCTGTCGGGCTGGCAGATGCTCGCCGCGCTCGGGATCGGCGCGGTGCTCGTCTACAGCTTCATGAATCTCACCGGTTACATGGGCCAGAAGACCGGCGTGCCGTTCCCGGTGATCAGCCGGATGAGCTTCGGCATCTACGGCGCGATGCTGCCCGCGATGATCCGCGCGGTGATCGCGATCGCATGGTTCGGAATCCAGACCTATCTCGCGTCGGTCGTGCTGCGCGTGCTGCTCACCGCGATCTGGCCGGGCCTCGCCGCCTTCGACCGGAACGCGATCTTCGGGCTGTCGTCGCTCGGCTGGATCACGTTCGTCGCGATCTGGCTCGTGCAGATCGGCATCCTCACGTACGGAATGGAAATGGTCCGCAAGTACGAAGGGCTCGCCGGCCCTGTGATCCTCGTCACGACGCTGTCGCTCGCCGCATGGATGTACGGCCGCACGGGCGGCCATCTCGCGCTGTCGATCGGCAAGCCGATGACCGGCCTGAAGATGTGGACCGAGGTGTTCGCGGGCGGCTCGCTATGGCTCGCGATCTACGGCACGCTGGTGCTCAACTTCTGCGATTTCGCGCGCTCGTCGCCGAGCGCGAAGACGGTGCGGGTCGGCAACTTCTGGGGCCTGCCGGTCAACATCCTCGTGTTCGCAACGATCAGCTTCGTGCTCGCGGGCGCGCAGTTCAAGCTGAACGGCCACATCATCCACAGCCCGACGGAAATCATCGCGACGGTGCCGAACAAGCTGTTCCTCGTGCTCGGCTGCCTCGCCTTCCTGATCGTGACGGTCGCAGTGAACATCATGGCGAACTTCGTCGCGCCGGCCTTCGTGCTGACGAGCCTCGCGCCGCACCGCCTGTCGTTCCGCCGCGCAGGCCTGATCAGCGCGACGATCGCGGTGCTGATCCTGCCGTGGAACCTGTACAACAGCCCGATCGTGATCGTCTACTTCCTGTCCGGCCTGGGCGCGCTGCTCGGCCCGCTGTACGGGATCATCACGGTCGACTACTGGCTCGTGCGCAAGCAGCGCGTGAACGTGCCGGATCTCTACACCGAAGCGCCGACCGGCGCGTATTTCTACAAGGGCGGCGTGAACCGCAAGGCGCTCGCGGCGCTCGTGCCATCCGCGCTGATCTCCATCACGCTCGCCGTCGTGCCGGCCTTCAGCGCGATGACGCCGTTCTCGTGGCTGCTCGGCGCAGCCATCGCGGGCAGCGTGTACTGGCTGACGGCCGACCGCAAACGGCAATACGAGGCGCGCTCGGGCGAACACATCGCGGTCGCCTGCGCCCGACACTGATGCACGCACACGGAGTTCACCAATGAGAATCCTGGTAGTCAACGTCAACACCACCGAGTCGATCACCGACGCCATCGCCGCACAAGCGCAGGCCGCGGCCTCCCCCGGCACGGAGATCGTCGGGCTGACGCCGCGCTTCGGCGCGGAGTCGGTCGAAGGCAACTTCGAGAGCTACCTCGCGGCGATCGCCGTGATGGAGCGCGTGTTGAGCTACGACGAACCGTATGACGCGGTGATCCAGGCCGGCTACGGCGAGCACGGCCGCGAAGGCTTGCAGGAACTGCTGACGGTGCCCGTCGTCGATATCACCGAAGCAGCCGCGAGCGTCGCGATGCTGCTTGGCCACCGCTACTCCGTCGTCACGACGCTCGACCGCACAGTGCCGCTGATCGAGGATCGCCTGAAGCTCGCCGGGCTCGATGCGCGCTGCGCGTCGGTGCGCGCGAGCGGTCTCGCGGTGCTCGAACTCGAGGAGAATCCGGCGCGTGCGATCGAGTCGATCGTCAGCGAGGCGCAGCGCGCGGTGAAGGACGATCACGCCGAAGTGATCTGCCTCGGCTGCGGCGGAATGGCCGGCCTCGACCGGCAGATCGAGGAATGCACTGGCGTGCCCGTGGTCGACGGCGTGTCGGCCGCGGTTGCGCTCGCCGAATCGCTGGTGCGCCTGAAGCTGAAGACGTCGAAGGTCCGCACGTACGCGCCGCCGCGTCCGAAGCGGATCGTCGGCTGGCCCGGCACCTTCGTCAAATGACGAGCCGCGCGGACGCGTAGCGACATGCGGGACGCATCGGCACCGACCGGCCCTCCCTCCGGCACATGCAACGCCGCGGGCGCGCTCGACGTGCTGGACGCGCGGCTGATGCGCATCCTGCTCGTGCTGCTCACCGAGCGCACCGTGTCGCGCGCCGCCGTGCGGTTGAACATGTCGCAGCCCGCGACAAGCGCGGCGCTCAAGCGCCTGCGCACGCTGCTCGGCGATCCGCTGCTGGTGCGCAGCCGCTACGGAATGGTGCCGACCGAGTTCGGCGCGCGTTTGATCGAGCCGCTGCGCAACGCGCTGCGTGTGATCGACTTCATCCGCATCCAGCAGCCGACGTTCGATGCGCGCACGTCGGTGCGCACCTACCGGATCGGCTGCCCCGACTACCTGAACGTGCTGTTCGTGCCGAAGCTCGTCGCGCTGTTCCGCGAGCGCGCGCCGAACGCGCAGCTCGTGTTCCACCCGCTCGGCGACGGCTTCGACGACGAACGCGCGCTCGCCGACGGCGAACTCGACGTCGTGATCGACAATCGCGCGGCGCGTCTGTCGCGATTCCGCCAGGACGACCTGTTCGACGATCGCGTCGTATGCCTGATGCGCGCGACGCATCCGCTCGCACGGCGCGGTGCGATGACGGCGGACGAGTTCGCGCAGGCCGCGCAGCTGTGTCCGACGCCATCGTGGCTCGAAGCATCCGGCGCGATCGACCGGCAGCTCGAACGCGTCGGCCTGCTGCGGCGGATCGTCGTCACGCTGCCGCATTTCGAACTTGCCGCGCACGCACTCGTGCGCTCCGACCTGATCCTGACCACCACGTACCGGCTCGCGCGTCACTACGCAAAGCTGCTGCCGCTCGGCGCGGTCGCGCTGCCGGCCGAGCCGCCGGACATCGTCTATCGGATGACGTGGAACGAATCGGGATCGTGCGTCGAGGGCGTGCGCTGGTTGCGCGGGCTAATCGCCGAAGCGACGCACAGCTGGCTCGAAGCCGAAGCCGCGCAACCTGCCGTTGCGGCGGTTGCCGCGCATGCGGATGATGCGGGCACGAGCGCGTCAGCCGCGCCCGCCTCCGGCTCTGCCGCGACCTCCGCGCGGCGCACGCGCCGCCAGCAGGCGACGCATTGCGGCGCGGCACAGCGGCCGCGCGTCGCGCGGGCGGCACGCATTCACCGGATCGCGACGAAGTCGCACTGAGCGCGAGAAGCACGCGTCGCACCGGCCGCACGGCCTCACGCGTGTCGCGCGATCGCGAGCAGCACCGATAGCGAGAGGATCGATCCGAGCGTCGACAGCAGGATCGTGCGCGACGTCACATGCGCTTCGCGTCCGTAGAATTCGGCCAGCATGTACGGCCCGGTGCCGGTCGGCAGCGCCGCCAGCACGACGGCGATCTGCGCGAGCACGGGCGGCATCGCGAACACGCGCACGCCGAGCCACCACGCCAGCGCCGGCTGCACGAACAGCTTGACCGCCGTCAGCGCGATGCTGCCGCGCGGAGCGGCGCCGGTCGCGTCGCGCTTTTCCGCGAGAAACAGCCCAAGACTGACGAGCGCGCACGGGCTCGCGGCCGCGCCGAGCAGCTTGAGGAAGGTCTCGACCGGCGCATCGAGCGGCACCTGCGCCGCCGACACGCAGACGCCGGCCAGCGGCGCGACGATCAGCGGATTGCGCAGCAGCGCACCCACCACCTTCCACATCAGCTTGAGCGGCGCACGGTCGCGCTGCAGCCCGATCTCGATCAGCACGATCGCGCCGGCGAACAGCACGCAGGCGACGAGGATGGTCGCGATCGTGGTTGGCGTGAGGCTCTCGGTGCCGAACGCGAGCAGGCACAGCGGAAAGCCGAGATAGCCGGTGTTCGGATACGACGCGGCGATCGCATCGATGCTCGCATCGGCCAGCCCGCGCCCCGCGAAGAGCCGCCACACGAGCACGCCGACGAAGACGAGCGCGCAGGTCAGCGCGAACGTCGCGACGAATGCCGGCTGATAGAGCTGGTGCCACGACGCGTGCGCCATGATCCGGAACAGCAGCGCCGGTAGCGCGAGCCACACGACGAAACGGTTGAGCTCGGCAGCCGCTGCCGGCCCGAGTACGCCCCGCCGGCGGCACAGGAACCCTGCCGCGATCAGCCCGAACACGGGCAACAGAATCTCAATCGTCGATGACATCTTGAACACGCTGCGTGAAACCGGAACGCGCAAGCTTAACGGCTGCGCGTCGTCGCGTGCAATGGTCAACGCAGCCATTGCCGCACTGATCACGCGTCGCGAATCGGTTGTGTAAGCAACTTGTATGAAACGACGGCGGCGGCGAGCGCGAGCACGCCGCTCACCGTCAGCGCGGCGGCGAACCCGCTCGCGAACGCCGCGGGCGCCGCCTGCGCAAGCGTGCGCGCCGCCGAGGGCGGCACGCGCGCCAGCGCCTGCGCGAGGTCACCGGCCAGCAGGCTCGACATGAACGACGCATCGGCGAACGCGCGCAACCCCGGTGCGACGGACAGCAGCCGGTCGAGCTGCACGTGGGTACTCGCGGCCAGTACCGCGCCGAGCAGGCCCACGGCCGTCACGATCGCGGAGAAGCGGGTCGTCGTGCTGATGCCCGACGCCATGCCGGTGCGATTCGGCGGCACGCAGGCCATGATCGCCTTCTGCGTGTCGCCATTCATGATGCCGGCGCCGCACCCCGTCACGAACATGCCGAGCGCGACGAGACGGTAGTCGCCACTGACCGTCAGCGCCGCGGTCGCGAGATTGCCCGCGCCGATCAGCGCAAGCCCCCCGGCCAGCACACCGCCGGACGACACGCACGCCGCCAGCATCGCGCCGAGCGACGGCCCGGCGATCATCGCGGCCGCGAACGGCAGCATCCCGAGCCCCGCGTCGATCGCCGACATCCCGAACGCGTTTTGCAGGTACAGCGGCAGGAACGTCATCATCACCTGAGCGCATGCCGCATAGCCGAACATCGCGAGCACCGCGCCGACGAAGCGTGGCTGGCGGAACAGCGCGAGATCGATCATCGGCCGCGCCTGCCAGCGCTCCGCGCCGATGAACGCGGCCAGCAGCGCGGCGGCGAGCGCGAGCCGGCCGAGCGTCGCGGCCGCCAGCCAGCCATGCGACGGCGCGCCGATCAGCGCCGCGATCGCGCATGCAAGTGCCGCGCCGAACAGCAGGCTGCCCGCCGCATCCACGCGTTTCGCGTGCGGATCGCGCGACTCGTCGATCGCCACCCGCGCGCCGACGGCCAGCAACGCACACACCGGCAGGTTCAGCAGGAACACCCAGCGCCAGCCGATCCACTGCGTGATCGCGCCGCCGACGAGCGGCGCGACGGCCGTCGCGATCCCCATGCACATCCCCCAGATCGCCCACGCGCGGGCCCGTTCGCGCCCGCCCGGAAAACGGTTCGCGATCACCGCGAGCGCGGCCGTCAGCAACAGCGCGGCGCCTGCGCCCTTCACCGCGCGCGCGGCGATCAGCCAGCCGGCCGACCGCGCGATGCCGCAGCCGAGCGACGCGAGCGCGAACAGCACGAGCCCCGCGCCGAGCATCCGCTTGCGCCCGAACCGGTCCGCGAGCCCGCCTGCCGGCAGCAGGCACGCGGCGAACGCGGTCATGTACGCGCTCACGACCCATTCGATGTCGGCGAAGCTCGCATGGAAACTGCGCGCGATGCTCGGCAGCGATACCGCGACGACGTTCGTGTCGAGCACGATCAGCGAGCACGTCGCCGACGCGACCGCGAGCGTCGCGGCCGCCGGCAGGCGGGTGCCCACGCGTGCGGCGGCGGACGCGCCCGTGTGCGGCGCAGGGGACAAATCGGACATCGGCGGCTCCGAACCAGGATGGAAGACCCGTATGCTAGGCTTGATCGGTATTACCGGTCATTGACATACTGATGCCATTTAATTGACGAAAATTACAATCATGAATCCACTCGAACTCCGCCACGTCCGCGCGTTCCTCGGCGTCGCGCGACATCTGCATTTCGCGCGCGCGGCCGAGGCGCTTGACATGGCGCCGCCCGCGCTCACGCGGCAGATCCAGGAAGCCGAACGGCTGCTCGGCGTGCGGCTGTTCCATCGGTCGCGCCGCGAGGTGACGCTGAGCGCGGCCGGCGAAGCGTTTCTCGCCGAGGCGAGCGCCGCCTTCGAGCACCTGGAGCGCGGCCGCGAACTCGCCGCGCTGGCCGAGCGCGGCGAACTCGGCCGGATCGAGATCGGTTACGTGTCGTCGGCCGTCTATTCGGGCACGCTGCAGCGCACGGTCGGCGCATTCCGCACCGCGCACCCGCGCATCGAACTGAACCTGCGTGAAGTGCCGATGGACGACGTCGCGAAGCAGCTGGACGCCGGCCGCCTCGATCTCGCATACGTACGCCCGCCGTTGCCGCTGCCCGGCGGGCTGCGAATCGTCACGCTGCAGCGCGACGTGTTCGTCGCGGCCGTGCCGGCCGATTCACGTTACGCGTCGATGACGACCGTGCGCGCCGCCGATCTCGCCGACGCGCGCTTCGCGGTGCCGGAACAGGAACGCGGCACGCTCGAAGTCGCGCGCCGCGGCCGCTTCGCGCCGTTGATCGCCGCGCGGCCGGGCGGCTTGCTCGCGGTGCTCGCGTGCGTCTCGGTAAACGGCTGGGTCGCCGTGATCCCCGATGTGCTCGCCGGCTGCGTATCGTTGCCGGGCGTCGTGTACCGGCCGATCGCGGGCAAGCCGATCATGTCCGAACTCGCGCTCGCGCACCGGCGCTTCGAGAAGGCGCCCGCGGTGCGGGCGTTCCTGCGTGCGATGCCTGCGGCCGTGTGAGTGTGCCGCGCCGCCGCGCCCCGCCATTTCCATACGCGAATAAGCATTTCGCGATTCGATGTTTGCCCGCGCAAAACCGATTCCGTAATCTGCCCGGCAGCCGCGCGGCCCGCGCGCGGATCTCCGAGGACCTGCCGCCGATGACTTCGTCCCCCGCCCTGGCCCGCCGCCGCGCACTGCTGCGCGTGGCCGCACTGGCCGCCGCGCCGCTTGCGGGCGCCACCGCACTGTCCACCTCCGCTCACGCGGCCGGCTCCGACCTGTCGAACGTCACGCTGGTGCTCGGCGACCAGGCCGGCGGCCTGCGCGCGCTGGCCGAAGCCGCGCGCGTGCTCGACGGCGCGCCATACCGGTTTCGCTGGGCGAATTTCCAGGGTGCCGCGCCACTGTTCGAAGCGCAGCGCGCGGGCGCGATCGATCTCGCACCGGCCGGCGACCTGCCCGTGCTGACGGCCGCGCTCGGCGATCCGGCGCTGCGGATCGTCGCGACGCGCGTCGGTTCGCCGGCGTCGCTCGGCATCGTCGTCCAACCGGATTCGCCGGTCCGCACGGTCGCCGACCTGAAGGGGCGCACCGTCGTCGTGTCGTCGGCGCGCGGCAGCATCTCGCAATACCAGCTCTACGGCGCACTGCGCGAACACGGCCTCGCGCCGGGTGACGTCGACGTGCGCTTCGTGCTGCCGGTCGATGCGTTCGCCGCGTTCGAGGCGAAGCAGATCGGCATCTGGGCGACCTTCGACCCGTATTACGGAAACGTGGTGCGGCGCGGCGCGCGCATCGTGCGCGACGGCAGCGGAATCAATTCGGGGCTCGCGTTCCTCACGTCGCCGGTCGACACGCTCGACGATCGGGCGAAGCGCGCGGCGCTGTCGGACGTGCTCGCGCGGCTCGCCCGCGCCGGCCAGTGGGCGCTCGCCCATCCGGCCGATTACGCAAGCGTCTATGCGTCGCTCACGCGCCTGCCGCGCGATGCGGCGTCCGACATCGCACGCCGCGCGGCGCTCGCGCAACGCGCGCTCACCGGCGCGGACATCGACGTGCTGCAGCGCGTCGCCGATCGCGCGGCGGCCGATGCGATCCTGCCGAAACGCGTCGACGTCGCGTCGATCGCAGTACGTAACCTGTCGGCCGCGTAACGGGCCGGCAGCCCGAAGACTACCGCGCTTATCGCGGCTTCGACATGTCGAGATCCGGCACGTCGTCGCCGAACGTCGATGCGACCAGCGTGCGCATCGCGGCGACCAGCAGCGTCGGCCCCGACTGATTGAACGTGCAGCGCTCGCCGGCCGCCGGCACCGCGCGATGCAGCACCGCGCGCCACGCGCCGCGGCCGCCGTCGCGTTCGAACTCAGCGAACGGCAGCCGCTCGACGAGCGGGCCGCCATCCGCCCACGCCGACGACGGCGCATACGGCATCGGCACACCGCCCGGCTCGCGAACGACCGTGCATCCCGTGGCATCGACGCGCGGCGCACCGAGCTCCTCCGCCATCGCCACCCAGAAATCGAGCGGCGGGCCGGTCAGGTCGTGGACTTGCATGGCTGTCTCCGTGGCCGTCGCGTGAGCGGCAGGCGCGCTGTTCGTTGCCCGAGCAGCCGCACCGGCTGCATTCGATCGCGGCGGGTTTCGTCACCCGCCGCCACGCGATAAGCATAGTTCAAATCGTTGCTTGTCCGCCGCCGGACGCGTCATCGAGAATGATTCGACGCACCGGGCCCCGGCCCGCGTTTCCCAACGTTCTCCTGACCGATCGATTCATGCTTCCACTGCGCCTGCTGCGATCGCTGCTGATCGCGTCCCTCGTTGCGTTGCCCGCCGCCGCCGCGCACGCCGACAAGCCCACTACCATCCGCATCGGCGTCGCCCAGCAGGGCGCCGGCGATCCGCCGACCTTCGGTGGGTCGAGCGGGGCCACCGTACAGCTCCAGCAGCTTGTCGAAAAGGAATTCGCGGCCGACGGCATCAAGGTGCAGTGGCTGTTCTTCAAGGGCGCTGGCCCGGCCGTCAACGAGGCGATCGCCGACAAGGCGCTCGACTTCGCCTACCAGGGCGACCTGCCGGCCGTGCTCGCGCGCGCGAACGGGATCAAGACGCACCTGCTGCTCGCCGCGAGCGTGCGCTCGGGCATCAAGATCGCCGTGCCGCCCGGTTCCGACATCCGTTCGATCACGGACCTGAAAGGCCGTCGCGTGTCGATCTTCCGCGGCACCAACCTGCAGCTCGTCGCCGACAACGCGCTCGCGAAGAACGGCCTGAGCGAGCGCGACCTGCGCGTGATCAATCTCGACTCCGCGAGTGCGCTCGCCGCACTCGCATCGAAGGGCATCGACGCATCGGTGGGCGACTATCAGCTGTACAAGCTGCGCGACGCGGGGCTCGCGAAGATCATCTACGAATCGCAAAACGACGGCCCGCAGTTCACGCGCCAGACCCACCTGCTCGTGCTCGACGATTTCGAGCGCGCGCATCCCGACATCGTGCAGCGCGTCGTCAACGCGTTCGTGAAGGGCGCGCAATGGTCGTCCGACGAGGCGAACCGCGATGCGCTGTTCAAGCTGTGGGCGAAGAGCGGCGTGCCGTATGTATCGTGGCAGGCCGA
Source organism: Burkholderia sp. WTPI3 (assembly GCF_021483755.1). Lineage (NCBI taxonomy): Bacteria > Pseudomonadati > Pseudomonadota > Betaproteobacteria > Burkholderiales > Burkholderiaceae > Burkholderia > Burkholderia sp. WTPI3. The sequence continues at coordinate 32,799 of NZ_JAGIXF010000056.1, forward strand.
CTATGCGAACCAGCGCCTGAAAGACCGGCTGTCGCCGCTGATCGATCCGTTCGTGATCGCACGCTACAAGGCCGTCGCGCAGGATGCGCTGAAGCTGAAGCTGATCCGCCAGCCGGTCGACATCGACGGCTGGTTCGAGCCGAAGTATCTCGACAATGCGTTGCGCGCGCAGAAGCTCGAACACTACTGGCCGCGTTACGACGCGACCGGCAAACCCCTCTCCTGACCGGACCCGCCCCGATGAGCGACACCGCGATCTCGATTTCGCCGTCCGGCCCGCATGCGCTCGCCGCACGGCCGTCCCGCACCGCGGCCGCGAAACGCGTCGCGTGGCTGCTCGCGCCGTGGGCGCTGCCCGCGCTGCTGTTCGCGCTGTGGGCCGTCGGCAGCGCGCGCGGCTGGATCGCACCGCAGATCCTGCCGCCGCCCGAACAGGTGGCCGACTCGCTCTCCGAACTCGCGGCAAGCGGCGATCTCGCACGGCACACGCTGATCAGCCTGCAGCGCGTGCTGGTCGGCTTCGCGGTCGGCACGCTGCTCGGCTTCGCCACCGGCGCGGCGCTCGGCCTGTCGCGCACGCTCGAAGCGTACGTGCTGCCGAGCTTCAACGCGCTCGTGCAGATTCCCGTGCTCGGCTGGCTGCCGTTCCTGCTGCTTCTCGTCGGCGTCGGCGAACCGTTGAAGTACCTGCTGATCGCGCATGCGGCGCTGGTCCCCGTCACGTTGAGCACGCTGCAGGGCTTCCGCCAGACGCCGCCCGCACTCGACGAAGTTGCACGCATCTTCGGCTACACGCGACGCCAGCGCATTCTCCATATCGTGCTGCCCGCCGCGATCCCGACGCTCGCGACCGGCTTGCGGCTCGCGTTCACGAAATCGTGGCTCGCGCTCGTCGTCGTCGAGCTCGTCGCATCGTCGGAAGGGCTCGGCTACCTGATCGTGTACGGACGCCAGCTGTTCCAGCTCGATCTCGTGATGGCCGCGGTGATCGTGGTCGGCGCGGTCGGCTTCGTGATCAACCGGCTGCTCGACGCGCTCGAAGCCCGGCTGCGCCGCGGCGTGCCGTCCGCGTTCCGCGGCTGAACCCGATTCAAGGAGCCTTTTCCGTGCCGCCTTCCGCCACGTCCACGCCGAACGCCGCGCCGGCCGCCGCGCCCGCGCTCACCCGCCGCCTGTCCGCGCCCGACTGGCGCGGCTTCGTCCTGCCGCTCGCCGCGCTCGCGATCTGGTGGGCGATCTCTGCCGCGCATCTCGTCAAAAGCGGACTGCTGGTCGGCCCGGCCGACGTGCTGCACACCGCGTGGACCCAGACGACCAGCGGCGCGCTCGCGCGTGCGCTGTCGGCATCGCTCGCGCGCGAAGCGTGCGGCTTCGCGATCGGCGCGACGGGCGGCCTGCTGCTCGGCGCCGCGCTCGGGCTGTCGCGCATCGCGGCGCGCATCGTCGGGCCGAGCTTCGACACGTTCAAGCAGATCTCGCTGTTCGCGTGGATTCCGCTGATTTCCGTGTGGTTCGGCCTCGGCGACGTCGCCAAGGTCGTGTTCCTGTCGCTCGCCGCGCTGCTGCCGGTTGCCGCGCATACGTGCGACGGCATTCACGCGGTGCCGCGTACCTATGTCGACGTCGCACGCGCGCTGCGCTACTCGCGGCTTCAGCTCGTGCGCTACGTGATCCTGCCCGCCGCGCTGCCGTCGATCTTCACCGGGCTGTATCTCGGTCTCATCTATTCGTGGCTAGCGACCCTCGGCGCCGAATACCTGCTCGTCGCGGGCAGCGGGATCGGCAACACGCTGATCGACGGCAGCGAGCAGTTCCGGATGGACCTCGTGCTGTTCGGGATCATCGTCGTCGGCGTGACCGGCTGGGCGCTGAACGCGGTCGCACGCGCGATCGAGCGCAAGACACTCGCCCGCCGCGGCGACCTGCAACGGTAACCGCCCTCTTCCTTCCTGCCGCTTCCCTTTCCGCCATGACGACACTCGCTTCCGATTCGCTCGATATCCTCCATGTCAGCAAGCGCTATGCGCAACGCGGCGCGACACTCGCCGTACTCGACGACGTGTCGCTGCACGTGCGCGCCGGCGAGTTCGTGACGATCGTCGGCGCGAGCGGCTGCGGCAAGTCGACGCTGCTACGGCTGATCGCGGGGCTCGATACCGACTATGCGGGCGAAATCCGCGCCGGCGACGCGCTCGTGCGCGATACGTCGCTGCAGCGCGGGATCGTGTTCCAGGATCACCGGCTGTTTCCGTGGCTGACCGTCGCGCAGAACGTCGAGGCCGCGTTGCGCAACGCACCGCTCGATGCCGCGCAAAAGCGGCGCGCGGTGGCCGAGCACATTGCGCTCGTCGGGCTGAACGGCTTCGAGCATGCGTACCCCAACCAGTTGTCGGGCGGGATGGCGCAGCGTGTCGCGATCGCGCGCGGCCTCGTGAACCGTCCGCGCGTGCTGCTGCTCGACGAGCCGTTCGGCGCGCTCGACGCGCAGACGCGTGCGCGAATGCAGAACGAACTGCTGCGCATCTGGGAGCAGGAGCGCATCACGATGGTGCTCGTCACGCACGACGTCGACGAGGCCGTGTATCTGGGTGACCGCATCGTCACGATGGCGCCGCGCCCGGGGCGCATCGAGCGCATCGTCGACGTCGTGTTGCCGCGGCCGCGCCGGCGCGATTCCACGGAATTCGCGCGGCTGCGCGACACGGTGCTCGCCGATTTCGACGATCGCGGGCCGCCAGGCGATGGCGGAACCCCGATCGCTGCGGCCGATGTGCACCGGATCGGCGAATGGCGGCTCGCGTGGTAGCACGCGCGGCACGGCCTGCGTAGCGCGGCAGCGCGGTCTGTCGCGCGCGATTCGCTCAGCATGACGACACATATCGATCATCGCGACGCACGCTAAGGTTGTGACGATTCATCGGTTCCGGTTCCGCGCGGTCCCTGCTTGAATGGAGACTCAACCGACCCGACCAGGAGACTCCCGATGTCCGAAGTCCAGCACGCCGCTCACCCGTCATCGCATGCTTCGCACGCCGCCGCGCCACGCACGGCGGCCGATCCGCTTCAGCTTCGCCAGGTCGCCGGCCGGATCGGCGCCGAAATCGCCGGCGTCCGGCTGTCGGGCACGCTCGACGACGCGACGTTCGACGCGATCCACGCCGCACTGCTGCGCCACAAGGTACTGTTCTTCCGCAACCAGGGCCATCTCGACGACGCCGAGCAGGAGGCGTTCGCACGCCGCTTCGGCGACACCGTCGCGCACCCGACCGTGCCGTCCGTCGACGGCAGCGCGCATCTGCTCGAACTCGATTCCGCGCACGGCGCGCGCGCCAACTCGTGGCACACCGACGTGACGTTCGTCGATGCCTACCCGAAGGTGTCGATCCTGCGCGCGGTCGTGATCCCGCCGTTCGGCGGCGACACCGTGTGGGCCAACACCGCGGCCGCCTACACGCACCTGCCGGAATCGCTGCGCGCCCTCACCGACACGCTATGGGCATTGCACACGAACGCATACGACTACGCGTCGACGCATGTGCATGCCGACGACACGCAACTGAAGCGCTACCGCGAAGTGTTCACGTCGACCGTCTACGAGACCGAGCATCCCGTCGTGCGCGTGCATCCGGAGACCGGCGAGCGCACGCTCGTGCTCGGGCACTTCGTGCAGAAGATCAAGGGACTGTCGTCACAGGATTCCGCGCATCTGCTGCAGGTGCTGCATGAACACGTGACGCGACTCGAGAACACCGTGCGCTGGAACTGGCAGCAAGGCGACGTGGCGATCTGGGACAACCGCGCAACGCAGCACTACGCGATCAACGACTACGGCGATGCGCGCCGCGTCGTGCGTCGCGCGACCGTTCACGGCGACGTGCCGGTCGGCATCGACGGTCGCCGCAGCGTCGTGCTGAAGGGACCGGGCGCCACGCTGCAGTAAGGTTCGCGCATGGCGGCGGCACCGGCTGCCGCCATGCGCGGTACCGCTTCTGCATCGCCGTATCACCGTATCCCTGCATTCCCGACCGGAGGATCCGACCATGACCTTCCCGCCGCCGGGCCGACGCGTGCATGCGCAACGATGTCGCCGGCCGTCCACCCCGTCCACTTCCGCCAGGAGCGTTGCATGAGCGCCCTACTCGAACCCGCCGCCCAGCCCGTCGACGTGATTCCGCTGTCCGCCCACATCGGCGCGGAGATACGCGGTGTCGACCTCACCCAACCGTTGACCACGCCGCAGATCGCCGCGATTCGCGCGGCGCTGCTGACGTGGCGCGTGATCTTCTTTCGCGAGCAATTCCTCACGCACGAGCAGCACGTCGCGTTCTCCGCGCAGTTCGGCGAGCCGACGGTCGGCCACCCGGTATTCGGGCACGTCGACGGTCATCCGGCCATCTATTCGATCGCGAAGCACCGCAAGGCGACGCGCTTCGAAGGCGAACCGGTGCGCCGGCCGTGGACGGGCTGGCACACCGACGTGACGGCCGCCGTCAATCCGCCGTGGGCATCGATCCTGCGCGGCGTGACGATTCCGCCGTACGGCGGCGACACGCAGTGGACCAACCTCATGCGCGCCTATGAAACGCTGTCCGCGCCGCTGCGCGGCTTCGTCGACAGCCTGCGCGGCATTCATCGCTTCACGCCGCCGGCCGGCGCCCGCGCGACCGGTGCGTTCGACGCAGCCGTCGAGCGCCACCCGCTCGTGACCGAGCATCCTTTGGTACGCGTGCATCCGGAGACCGGCGAACGCGCGCTGTACGCGAGCCCGAGTTTCCTGAAGTCGATCGTCGGGCTCACGCCGCGCGAAAGCCAGGCATTGCTCGAACTGCTGTGGGAACACGTGACGCGCCCGGAATTCACGATCCGCTTCAAGTGGGAGCCGCGCAGCATCGCGTTCTGGGACAATCGCTCGACCGCACATCTCGCGCCCGTCGACATCTTCGATCTCGACTTCGACCGTCAGCTCTATCGCACGACGCTCGTCGGCGACGTGCCGATTGGTCCCGACGGCCGCCCGTCCGTCGCACTCGAAGGTTCGCCCGTCGAGGCGGCCGCGGCGGTCGCACTGAACTGACCGTCGTCGCGGCGACAACCGGCGCGCACGCGCGCGCCGGGCTTGTCTCCTTCGTTCAATCCAGCCACACGCCGTCGAACCGGTGCCCGCCGAGCGGCGAGAACGTGAGCCCGTGCACGCGCTTCGAAACCGGCAGCGACACGATCGACGTGGCGATCGGCGTGAACGGCACCTGATCCTTGAACACGACCTGCGCCTGCTCGTAGAGCGACGTGCGCTTCGCGACGTCCGCGTTCGTGCGCGCCGCATCGACGAGCCGCTCGAAGTCCGCGTTGCACCATTTCGCGAGATTGCTGCCGTGCACCGCGTCGCAGCCGAGCAGCGTGCCGAGCCAGTTGTCGGGGTCGCCGTTGTCGCCCGACCAGCCGTACAGGATCGCGTCGTGCTGACCGTCGTGCTTCGCACGGCGGTTGTACTCGCCCCATTCGTAGCTGACGATCTTCGCGCGCACGCCGATCTTCGCCCAGTCCTGCTGGATCAGTTGCGCCATCAACTGCGCATTCGGGTTGTACGGGCGCTGCACCGGCATCGCCCACAGCGTCAGGTCGAAGCCGTTCGGGAAGCCCGCCTGCGCGAGCAGCGCCTTCGCGGCGGCCGGATCGCGCGGCGCGTCCTTCAGGCGCGGGTTGTACGACCATTGCGACGGCGGCATCGGGTTCGTCGCGATCTTCGCATCGCCGTTGAACACGGTCTTGATGATCGCCGCCTTGTCGATCGCGATATCGAGCGCGCGCCGCACGTCGACGCGATCGAGCGGCGGATGCTGCGTGTTGTATGCGACGAAACCGACGTTGAAGCCCATCCCCGAGAACAGCGTCAGCTTCGGGTCGCGCCGCACCGTCTCCAGATCGGCCGGACGCGGGAACGCCGACACCTGGCACTCGCCGGCGACCAGCTTCTGCAGCCGCGCGGCCGGATCCGGCGTGATCGCGAACACCAGATGCGCGAGCTTCACGTCGTCCGGTTTCCAGTAGTCGGGATTCGCGTCGTAGCGGATCAGCGCATCCTTCTGGTACGTGCGCAACTGGAACGGCCCCGTGCCGACCGGGAACTGGTTGATATCGGCTTCGCGATGACGCGCCGCGAGCTGCGACGCATATTCGGCCGACAGGACCGAGGCGAACGCCATCGCAAGATTGCGCACGAACACGACGTCGGGGGACTTCAGCACGAAGCGCACCGTGTAGTCGTCGGCTTTCTCGATGCGCTCGATGTTGCGATCGAAGCCGAGATCGCTGAAGTACGGGAAGCTGACCGGGTAGGCCTTGCGGAACGGATCGTCCGGGTCGAGCATCCGGCGGAACGTGAACACGACGTCGTCCGCCTGGAACGGGCGCGTCGGCTTGAACCATGCGGTCGTCTGGAACTTCACGTCGTGTCGCAGGTGAAACGTATAGACACGCTGATCGGGCGACACGTCCCAGCTCGTCGCGAGCGACGGCACGAGATCGAGCGTGCCGCGCTTGAACTGCACGAGCCCGTTGTAGACCGTATACGTGCTCGCGTCGAAATCGGTACTCGTCGTGTGCTGGCCCGGATCGAAGCCGGCCGGGCTGCCTTCGGTGCAGTACACGAGCGTCTTGCCGGCCGGTGCGGCGAACGCGTGCGAAGCCGTACCGGCGAGCAGCAGCGATGCAGCCACGCAGCGTAGCGCCACACCGGCATGCGATGCGCGCCGCGCACGACGCGCGGCGGATGATGCGAATGGAATCTTCATGATGGCGGAAGGAAAAAGACGGTCACGTGAATGACGACCGCCGATCTTCGCGCGCATGCCGCCGATCGCTTACCAATTAATTCGGCGTTGCTTATCGCGGCGAATGCATCCCGCTGCCGTTGCATGAGATCGTCCATGCGGGCGTCGGAAGCCGGCGGCGCGACGCGGATACGGCACGCCTGGCGCACCGCCTTCCGTCCCCCTGCAGCTTTCTCCGAATTGGCGCATCGTATCGGTTGGCCAACGCCGGCACCGGCGCGCGGGCGTCCGCCCGGCGCGCACGTTCCGGCGCGGCGCGCCTGCCGGGCGCGCCGTCACTTCCTGGAGGACCCACGATGTCGATCCGTCCCGATACGCCCCCTCGTCCCGTGAAGTCGCCGGGCCCCGATCATCCGATCACGATCGAGCCGCATCCGTCGCGTGTCGTCGTCACGGTGGCCGGCAAGGTCGTCGCCGATACGCGTCGCGCGCTGGCGCTGCGCGAGGCGAGCTATCCGGCCGTGCTGTACATCCCGCGCGAGGATGCCGACATGGCGCTGCTGGAACGCACCGATCATGCAACGTACTGCCCGTACAAGGGCGATTGCGCGTACTACTCGATTCCGGCCGGCGGCGCGCGCGCGACCAACGCGGTATGGACGTACGAGCATCCGCATCCGGCCGTCGAATCGATTCGCGCCCATCTTGCGTTCTATCCGGATCGGGTCGACTCGATCGCGGAAAGCCCGCTCGGCACCGACTGAGGCTGGCCGCCGCCCCTACCGACCCTTTGTCCCGCCGCTGATTTGCATATGCGGATTCATTGGTTGGCCGCCAACCTGCGCGGCCGTATCGTCCTGAATCCGGCGCGGGCCGGCCGGCTGCGCGCATCGCCCGCATCCGGCTCCGTCCTGAGCCGACCGCGCCGCATGCACGCGCGGCCCGTGAACCCGCAAGCAGGACGCCTCGATGAACGACACGCCACACGCACACGTTGAAACGACCCCGGAGAACCCGCGCCGCCGCCAGTTGCTGCATGGCGCGGCCGCCGGGCTGGCCGGGCTCGCGCTCGGACCTCTCGCGGGGCTGCCCGCGTATGCGCAAGGCGGCACGCGGCTGCGCATCGGTTTCCAGAAATACGGCAACTTCGTCGTGCTCAAGGCGCGCGGTACGCTCGAGAAGCGGCTCGCGAGCCAGGGCGTCACGGTGCAATGGCTGGAGTTTCCGGCCGGCCCGCAATTGCTCGAAGGGCTGAACGCCGGTGCGATCGATGTCGGCACGGTCGGCGAAACGCCGCCGATCTTCGCGCAGGCGGCCGGCGTCGATTTCGTCTACATCGGCAACGAACCGCCCGCGCCGCAAGGCGAGGCGATCGTCGTGCTGCCCGATTCGCCGATCCGCAACGTCGCGCAGCTGCGCGGCAAGAAGGTCGCGTTCAACAAGGGTTCGAACGTGCACTACCTGCTCGTGAAGGCGCTCGAGCACGCGGGCCTCGCGTATGCCGACATCCAGCCGATCTACCTGACGCCCGCCGACGCGCGCGCCGCGTTCGTGCAGCGCAGCGTCGACGCGTGGGTGATCTGGGATCCGTATCTGGCGGCCGCCGAACGGCAGCTCGGCGCGCGCGTCGTCGCGAACGGCGACGGGCTCGTGCGCAACACGCAGTACTACCTCGCCGCGCGCAAATATGCGGCCGCGCAGCCGCAGGTGGTGCGCGCGCTGCTCGAGGAAGTCGACGCGGTCGACCGCTGGGGACGCGACCATATTCCGGAAGTCGCCGCGCAACTGTCGCCGCTCGTCGGCCTCGACGCGCCGACGCTCGAGGTCGCGCTGAAGCGGGCCGGCTACGGCGTGCAGCCGATCACCGACGCGACGCTCGCGTATCAGCAGAACATCGCCGATGCGTTCAGCACGCTGAAGCTGATTCCCGGCAAGGTGACGGTAGCCAACGCGCGCTGACGTTGACGTACTGCCGCTGCAACGCGATTACGGTGAGCGCGCCGCGCCGATGCGCCGCCATTCGTCGTAATCGGTGACGAGGCCCGCATCGTCGATCTCGATGTCGGCCGCATACGTGCCGCTCTCGTAGCGGTACACATTCTTCGCCGTACGCGCATAGCGCTGCTCGCCGCGCACGATGTCGAAGTCCGGAAAACGCAGCCATGCAGTGCGGATCACGGTCGATGCGCCGACCTCCAGCCCGAGACGCCGGATCGGCAGCGTATTGGTCGACGGACTGAAGCCAAGATCGATGTCGGTCGCGCCTTCGAGCGCCGGCGCGTCGGCACCGTCGATCGTCCATCGCCCTGCTTCGCACCGGATATCGCGCTGCACAGGCGGTGCCGTGCCGAACCGGTAGTTCAGGCGTACCGACCGCGTAAGCCAGTTCGCATCGCACACGATCGCATAGTCGGCGCGAAACGGCGTGCCGTCCAGCGCGCCCGCGACCGAGCCCGACAAGTCGATGCACGTGCGCGACTCGGCCAGCCGGCACCATTCGACCGCCTGCCAGCTCTGCTCGATCTGCCATGCAACGCAGCGCGTGCGCGCCGCTTCGTCCGGTTGCGTCATGTCGTCTCCTGTCGGTCGAGGCGTGCTGTCGGTGCGATCGATGCGATTGCACCGGAGATCGATTTTCGCTCACCGCGCCGGCAAACACACGTGGTTGCGCGACACGACGATGGGCCGCCTCCCGCGCAGGACAATACGCGCACCCCCGCTCGCGCTGGAAGCGAACGGCGGGCGGCGCGTTACGAACCGTCGGCCTGACCGAGCGCGTCCGCGCAGCTTGCGGGCTTCCACGGGAACGTGCGTGCCAGCCGGTCCTGGTCGAACAGCACCTTGTACTTACTGTTACGGAATCGGACCGTCCTTCGAGTGCAGATGGAACAGGTGATCCCGTTCGTGCAAAGTTGCCGAGCGCCACCCGACGCATACGACGATGCGCCCGGCGTCGCTGCCGTGAAACCCGTCGCGGCCACACCGAGCGCGAGCAGTCCGCGCGCCACGCGCCGGCGCGTGTTGCGCGTCGACTTGCCGCATGCGGCTGCCTTTTCGTGAACCGCGACCCACGCGCGGATCGCTTCATTCCCGTCGAGGCAGGCAGGTCGCGGCGAAGGTGACGATGCTTCCCGGTTTGGCGGTAGTCTGCGCGACCGATATCAAATATCGGCCTTGCGGGCATCTTTCGGGGAAAGGGCCTTTAGTACTATCTTGCGATTGGGAAATCGGATCGAGATGCGAAACAATTTCCGGACAGTCGTGAATTCGTTTTATTTTCCGGAAGAGGCATCGAGTGGCGACGCATTACGCACCAATCGGAAATCAATCCCATGATTTCGATCCAGATTACAAACCAACACTAATCAGACAAGAGGCTCGACTTCATGGATTTGTTGGCGACGATGCGCATCTACGTCAGGGTCGTCGAGCGCGGCACGATGTCGGGCGCGGCGCGGGATCTGGACATGGGCCAGCCGGCCGTCAGCGAGCGTATCGAAAAACTCGAGAAATTTCTCGGCGCGCGGCTCCTGATGCGCAGCGCACGCACGCTCACGTGCACGGAAGAAGGCCGGGTCTTCTACGAACGCAGCAAGGAACTGCTCGATGCGGCGGAAAACACGGTCGCATCGGTCTCGAAGGCGGAAAACACGCTCAGCGGCACGATCCGGATCGCGGCGCCGCAATGCTTCGGCGAAGTCGTCGTCGCGAAGGCGCTGATCCATATCCGCACCGCGTATCCGCGACTGCACATCGACCTCGTGCTGAACGACAACATCGTCGACCCGGTCACCGAAGGGGTCGATATCTCGCTCCGTGTCGGTCAGCTCGGCGACGGCGGCTTTGTCGCGCACGCGCTCGGCGCGATCGGCCGCGTGCTCGTGGCCGCCCCCGCCTATCTCGACCGCCACGGCCCGATCGTAACGAAGGCGAATCTGGCGAACCACCCGTTCATCCGCGTCAAGGGCATCTTCGCGAACGAGCAGTTGCCGCTGCAAGGCGAAGACGGCACGCTCGAATACGCGCGCATCCAGACGGCGATGACGACGAGCCACTGGCGCCCGATGTTCGACACGATCGTGGCCGGCGGCGGTATCGGCGTGGTGCAGCAGCCGGCGTGCGTGAATGCGGTTGCGCGCGGCGAACTCGTCGAGATCCTGCCGCAATACACGATCCCCAACTTCGCGCTGAACGTGCTCGTCGCGCAACGGCCGCTGCCGCCGCGCGTGCGGGTCATCGTCGACCTGCTGAAGCAGGAAATCCCCGCACTGCTGACGAAGCACGAGCGGTAAGCGTCGCACGCCGATGCTTGCATCGCCGGCCGGGCGGGCGGTACCGTCTTGCCTTCCGGGATAATCGAAGCCTCGCCTCGAAACCCGTCCGTCGATTCGATCCGATGCGGCCCCGTCCTTGCCGGTGCCATCGCGTCGTACGTACAGGAGGGTTCGGGCGTGGACGTTCGCGTATACCTGCTGGCCGCCGCCGTATTTCTGGCCGGCGTCGCCGAAAATGTCTGCGTCGGCATCCCGCCGGCCCTCTCCGCCGGCCCGTTCACCACGATCCTCGCCGCCGTGTTCGGGCTCGCCGCACTCGTCGCGATCGCGTTCGTCGGGCGCATCGAACGGCGCACCGCGCCCGGTTCAGCGCTCGGCGGCGTGCTCGTCGAACGCGACGCGCTGCTCGTCACGCCGTGGGCAGCATGCGCGCTCGTCGCGATCGCGCCGGGATGTGCGTGCGTATCGCACATGGCCGATGCGGCAGGCGGTGCGTGCGTCGTCGCGATCGCGACCGGCCCTCGCCGCACATGTCGGCGACGTGTATCATCGCCGCCATCATGCCCATCCGACCGCTTCGTCCGCTCCTGATCGCCGCCGCACTCGCGACGCTCGCCGCACCTGTCGCATCGCGCGCACAGCAGGTCGGCGTGGTCGCGGATGGCGTCTACTACACGCCGAACACACATCTGCCCGTGGGCACGTCGCTGCAGATTCTGCCCGACGACGGCAAGGGTATCGCGCGCTGCTGCGCGACGATCGCCGGGCCGGCCGCGAAACCCGGCAACCAGATTCTCGACGCGCTGCACGACGACCGCACGATCGCCGCGTATGCGCTGTCGCTGCCGAAGTCGGTCCCGGCGGATACGACCGGTTTCGGCGTGGCCGGGGAGGCGCGCTTCGTGCATCAGGGCGCGCATCCGCAAGCCGTGCTCGCCGGCGGCCTGCCGCTTGCGTTCTCGACCTGCACGTCGACCGAAGGCACGCATTACCTCGGCCGCAGGGTCGGCAGCAACACGTTGCTCGTGCACCTGTACCAGTACTTCGACGGCGAGCTCGAATCGACCTGCCGGGATGCCGATCTGAAATAATTGGGCCGGCCGGCGGCATCGCGCCGTCAACCGCCGCGCCTTCACGCCCGGCGCATCACCACGCCTGCCGATAGATCGCGAGCGCGTCGGCTTCCGTCACTTCGCGCGGATTGTTCACGAGCAGGCGCGTCTGCAGCATCGCGTCCGACGCCATCCTCGGCAAGTCGCCCTCGCCGATCCCGACTTCGCGCAACGTGTTCGGAATGCCCGTCGCCACGATCAAGCGATCGATCTCGTCGATCAGCGCCTGCGTCCTCGCTTCGTCGCTGCCCGTCGCCGACGGTGCGACGATCGCTGCCAGTTCCGCATACAGCGGCGCGGCGGCCGGCGCGTTGAAGCGCAATACGTGCGGCAGCACGAGCGCGTTCGACAACCCGTGCGGCACGTGGAAAATGCCGCCGACCGGATAGGCCAACGCATGCACGGCCGCGACCGGCGCGTTCGCGAACGCCTGCCCCGCGAACATCGCACCGACCAGCATCGCTTCGCGCGCGTGGCGATCGGTGCCGTCGTCGCAGGCCTTCAGCAGATTGCGCGACAGCAGCGTCAATGCCTGCACGGCCAGCATGTCGGACACCGGATTCTTCAGCCGCGACGACGTATAGGCCTCGATCGCATGCACCATCGCGTCGATGCCCGTGGCCGCCGTCGCCGCGCGCGGCAGCCCGAGTGTCAATTCGGCATCGAGGATTGCAACGTCCGCGAACAGGTGCGGCGACACGACCCCCATCTTGCGCGCCTCGCCGACCGTGACGATCGACACGGCCGTCACTTCGGAGCCCGTACCGGCTGTGGTCGGCATCTGCACGAGCGGCAGCCGCGACGTCGCGACCTTGTCGACGCCGTACATGTCGGCCAGCGCCTGCCGGCCCGGCGCGAGCACCGCGATCAGCTTCGCGACGTCCATCGACGAGCCGCCGCCGAGACCGAGCACGATCTCGGCATCGGCCGCCACCGCCCGCTCGGTCGCTTCGAGCACCACGTGTTCGGGCGGATCCGCGATCACGTCGTCGATCACGGTCACCTGCCAGCCGTGCGCGGCGAGGCTCTCAAGTGCGGGCGCGAGCACGCCGCTGCGATGCAGGAACGCGTCGGTGACGACGCATAACCGCACAAGCGCCGGAAAGCGTTCGCGCAACAGCGCGCCGAGCCGGCGCGCGGCGCCGAATTCGACGATCTGCGTCGGAACGGTACGGAATTGAAACGGGCTCATCGGCTGTCTCCCGGTGGCGTCGCCGTGCCGGTGTCCGGCCGCACCATGTAGCGCGTCACGTCGCGGCGATCGAGCAACGGAATGATCGCTCCGACACCGATTCGCTGGAAATGCGGCGTTTCCCGATGCGCGTCGAGCCCGTCGGCGTCGCGATAACGCTCGAGGATCACGACGTGGTCGGGGTCGGCCGGCGACCGGAAGTACGCGTAGTCGAGGTTCTTCGGCTCGGCGCGCGTGGCCGGTGCGAGTTCGGCCAGCAACTCGATCACGCGGTCGCCATTGCCGGGTTTCGCGAAGTAATGGGCGATGACCTGCAGGTAAGGCTCGTTCATGCTGCGCTCCGGGTTCGACAGGGGCCCGTCAGGACGGGCCGACGTTCAGGAAGGCGGCGATCGTCTCCACGATATCGGGCAGACGGTCCGACGTCGCATTGTATTGAATCGGCGCGACGTTCGCAGCCCGCCGCGCACCTGTCGAATGCCGGCCGCGCCGATGGCGGTCGTCTCTCGCGTACGGTGGTCGTCACCGGTGCACCGGCCACTACCACGGCACGGTGCGCCCCAGGTAATCGAGGTATTCCAGCCCTGCCCGCCCCTGTTTTCCGATCAGCACGTTCACGAGGCTCGGCACGCTTTCCTCGATGGTCAGTCGCGCGTCGGGGCCTCCGAGTTCCGTGCGAACCCAGCCGGGCGCCATCAGCACCATCGCACGCGACGTGCCGGTCTGGCGTGCCGCGAAACTGCGCATGAACTGGTTCAGCGCGGCCTTGCTGCCGCGATAGACCTCGCGCATTCCGGTGACGTTGTTCGCGACACTGCCTTGCCCCGACGACATCGCACCGATCAGGCCATCGCCGGTCACGAGATCCTGAAGCGTCTCGATCACGCGCATCGGCGCCAGCGCATTCGTGATCATCACGCGCACGAATTCCCCGGTAGTCACTTCGCCGATCGTTTCGTTCGGGTCGTTGGTCGTTCCGGCGTTCACGAACAGCATGTCGAAGCGCCTGCCCGACACACGCTCGCGCAGCGCGGCCAGTTGTTCCGGATCGCAGATGTCGAGCGTCTCGATCTCGAGCCTGCCGTCGAAGCGCTCGGCGAGTTCGTGCAGTTTCGTTCGCCCCGACCCTTCACGGACCGTGCCCGTGACACGCCAGCCCTTGTTCAGGAATTGCTCCGCCATCGCGAGGCCGAGCCCTCGCGACGCGGCGACGAGCAGAATCGAGGGTGCGCCTGGGTTCGATACAGTCGATTGCATGGTTCTGCCTGTGTGGAAATCCGTCATGCAGTCACTATAGATGCGCGCGGAAATGAGCACCAGACGCACCGAACTCAAGGAATAGTTGCATCGAAGGCCATGCCAAACGGCTCAATGCCGTATGCTGCCCCCTTATGGAAAACATCGATCTCAACCTCGTCGCCGCGCTCGACGTGCTGCTGACCGAAAACAGCGTGACCGCCGCCGCGCGCCGGCTCGGGCTGAGCACGTCCGCGATGAGCCGCACGCTCACGCGGCTGCGTGCCGCCACCGGCGATCAGTTGCTCGTGCGCGCCGGACGCCAGCTCGTGCCGACGCCGCACGCAACCGCTTTGCGCGATCGCGTGCATGCGATCGCGAGCGACGCCCGTTCGGTGCTGCGGCCGGCCACGGCCGACGTCGACATGTCGACGCTCGCGGCCACCTTCACTGTGCGTGCGGCGGCGTCGTTCATGGACATGCTCGCCGGCCCGGTAGTCGCCGCGATCGGCGACATCGCGCCCGGCGTTCGCGTGCGTTTCGTCTCGAAGCCCGATCGCGACCCGGTGCCGCTGCGCAACGGCACGGTCGATCTGGAGATCGGCAAACGCGGCGACGACGCGCCCGAACTGCACACGCGCCCGCTCTTTCACGACTGGCACGTCGCGGTGGCGCGCGCCGGGCATCCGCTGTTCGCATCCGGCAAGATCACGCCCGCGCGCTACGCGGCGTGCCGTCACGTGATCGCATCGCAACTGGGCGATTTCGGCGGGCCGGCCGACGATGCGACAGGCCCGCTCGCGTCCACTCATGACGTTCATGTCGTCGTGCCCGGCTACCCCGATGCGATGCGCGTCGCGGCCGGCACCGACCTGATTGCGCTCGTGCCGCGCTCGAGCCTCGGCAATGCATTCACGCCGGGGCTCGCACAAGCGCTGCGGCTGCGCAGCTTCGACGTCCCGGTTCGACTGCCCGGGATCCTCGTTTCGGTGCTGTGGCATCCGCGCATGCACGGCGACCCGGTGCATCGCCGCCTGCGCGATACCGTCACCGACACATGCAAGCGCGCGTATCCGGAGTCCCGCCCGCCGCGCGCGTCGGCACGCGGCACGGGTTCGCGCGCAACCGGCTGAGGCATCCGGTCCGTGCGAAGCGCGCCGGCGTCACACCAGCCGGCCGCCGCCGTCGATGTGCAGGATCTCGCCGTTCATGAAGCCGTTGCCCAGCAGGAAAGCGATCGCTTCCCCGACTTCGTCGGCGCGTCCGACGCGTCCGCCCGGTAACGCCGCTGCGGCGTCGCCGAGAATCGCGTCGCGCGCTTGCGGGCCGAACGCGTCATACAGCGGCGTAGCGACGAAACCCGGCGCGACGACGTTCACGCGAATCGGCCTGAGTTCGAGTGCGAGCGACTGCGCCAGCGCCTCGACACCACGCACGGCGGCTGCGATCACGGACGTACCCTGCGCCGACGGACGATCCGCCAGTTGGCCGCCGGTC
>NZ_JAGIXF010000057.1:0-48707 GCF_021483755.1 Burkholderia sp. WTPI3
CGATGAACCCCTGATGCCGGCAGCCGTCGCTGCCGGTGTCGCCGCAAGCGTCCTGCTTGATCCATACCGTCGATAGACGAGAGAGAGAACATCATGAAAAAAGCATTTGCAATGATCGGACTGTGCGCGCTGGCGCTGGCGCTCGGCGGATGTTGCTGGTGGCCGTACTGTTTCGGCCCGGGCGGCGGCGGTTACGGCGGCCCGGGCGGCGGCCCCGGGGGCCCGGGGCCGGGAAGAGGCGGCCCGCAGGGAGCGATTGCCGTACCGCATGCGCAGAACCTCGCCTGATCGGTCAGGACACCGCGCCCGGGTCGGACTTTCGATCCGGGCGCGGCGCACCGGCAGTCAGAACGACGTGCCGATCTGAAACTGGAATTTCTGATACTTGTCGGCACTGTGGCGGACGATCGGGAAACCGAGGCTGAGCTTGAGCGGCCCGATCGGCGAGATCCACGAGAGCCCCGCGCCGTACGAGTAGCGCAACCCGTTGGTGCCCGTACTGCTGCCTTCGGTGCCCCAGACGTTACCGCCGTCGACGAACGTGAACACGCGCAACGTGCGCTCGTAACCGGAACCCGGCAGCGGCAGCGTCAGTTCGACGCTGCCGGCAACCATCTTTGAGCCGCCGACCGGATCGCCCGTCGTCGTATCACGCGGGATCGCGAATCATGGTCCAGCTTCAGTTGAAGGGATTCGGGACGGCCGACAGCGGGCTCGCGTGCGAATTCGCCGCCACGGTGCCCGGCTATGCGGCAACCGCGCAGAAGGCACGAGGTGACCGGTTCGCCGATTACCCGTGATGCGGTGCGCCCGGAAGGCGGGTTGGGCGACCTCCATATTTTCTCCTCGATTTCTCCATCCTCGGTGCGCAGTTGCGCTCTAGCCTGAGCACCATTCGGCGTGGCGCTCGCCGCGCCGAACGGCGCGGTGCCACGCCCGTTGATTTGCAGTCAGGATCGTCGATACCCCCATGACTACCCGGATTCTCGTTCTCGAACCCAATCGCGGCCTGCGCGATACGCTGCGCGCCTGCCTTCACAAGTACCGGATCGAGATGTCCGCGCTGCGCGATCCGTCGTCGCTGCTCGCCCACGTCGGGAAGGAGATGCCGTCCGCGATCGTGCTGCGGGCGGACCGGCCGTTCGACGACGTGTACGTGGCACTGCGGAAGCTGCGGGCCGCGGGCTACGAGATGCCGGTGATCATGCTCAGCCGCGATGCGAATATTGCCGAGAAGATCGATGCGCTCGAACTCGGCGCGGACGATTATCTGATCGACCCGTTCTATCCGATGGAACTCGTTGCGCGCATCAAATGCGTGCTGCGCCGCTATGCCGCGTACGTCCAGGAACTGCCGGCCGCTCGCGAGACCTGCCGATTCGGCGACCTGGAAGTCGATTTCGTCACGCGATGCGCACGTCGCAACGGCTGCGACATCGGCCTGCGCGCCAGCGAATTCGCGCTGCTGGAGGCGTTCGTGCTGCGCCCGATGCGCGTGCTGTCCCGCGCGAACCTGCTCGCGCTGCTCGGCAAGGATGCGCTGGAACAGTCGGAGCGCGGGCTCGACGTGCGCGTGTTCCGGCTTCGCTCGGTCATTCAGCGCGGGGCGCGCCCGCATCGCTACATCCGGACCGTGCGCGGCAGGGGCTATATGTTCGTGCCGCCCGTCACCGCGCCCGCGAGCGATGCGCACGGCCTGTGGGACGAATGCGCGCCGACGCCCGCCCGATTTCCCGGCCGGTAACGGTATGCCGTTCATGCAAGCATTCGAGTGCATCGTCGCGATCGTCGTGCTATCGACACCGAAGCTGATACATGGGTATCGCACCCGGCGCATCAGGAACGTCTGCCGGCAACTCGGCACGCCGCCCGGCGTCTCCTACCTGTCGATGGTGTTCAACCCGCTCTATTGGCACCTCTGGACCGTCGGTCAATGGAAGCGGCATTTCGACAAACATGCCCGCTGGTAGAACAGGACACCGCTCGCGCGGCCCCCTTCTCGCGTTGCCCCGTTTCGTTACCCACACCCTCTGGCGATCAATGTCCATTCACCACGCGATGGATCGGATCCTCGTGATCCGGATAGATTTTCTGGGTGACATGCTGTGCACCACCGCACTGCTCCGCGCACTCAAGCAGCGCTGGCCGGATGCGGAACTCCACATCGTCGCGAACCGGTACAACGCGTCCGTTCTGGCCGGCAATCCGGACGTCCACGCGGTGCATACGTACGTGTATAGCCGGCAATGCGAGCGCAACGACCGTCCGGGCCGCTGGCACGCGGTGGTCGACCGGTTCCGGCTGATTCGTTGCCTGCGCCGCCTGCGCTTCGATCTCGCCGTCGTCCCGAACGGCGGGATGCATCGCAGCAGCGTCCGGTTCGCACGGTGGCTCGGCGTGCGGCATTGCCGCTGGCACGACGCGCGCACCGGCTTCGACGACCGTCGACCCGCGCATACGCACACGCGGCCGATCTGCCACGAGGCGTTATCCGGTTTTCAGCTCGTGCCCGAGCTGGGGCGCTGCAATCTCGACGGCCTCACGCTGGCCGTATATCCCGACGGTGCCCGCCAGCAGGCGTGGCATCGCCGGTTCGGCCCGAGCGCGAAGCCGCGCGTCGGCCTGTTCGTGTCGAACAAGGCGGCCGAACGACGCTGGCACGACGACAAATGGCGGGATCTCGGCCGACGACTCGGAGAACGGGCCGACGTCATCGTGTTTCACGATCCCGCGATCCCGCAGGAGAAGCGCGCATGGCAGGGCCTGAGCGCGCACCATGTCGAACCGTCATCGGTGTCCGACCTGATTGCGGCGGCCAGCCTGCTCGACGTCATCGTGTCGGCCGACAGTGCGCCCGTGCATCTCGCATCGGCGCTGGGCGTGGCGGTCGCCGCGCTGTTCGAGGACCGGCCCGAAAAATACCTGCGCTGGCATCCGCTCGGCGTGCCGCACGTCATCTTGCGGGCCGGCGCGACAGTCGACGCCATCGGCGTCGACGTGGTCGAGCGAGCCGTGTGCCGCCTGCTCCGGCAGCCGGCTCGCCAACGTGTCGTTGCCGCATGACCGGAACCGAAGCAAGTCGAGCGATCAGATCGAACCATTTAGCGAAGCAATCACCATCCCGCCAAAGACAGACGGAGAAAATCGGATGAGTTCATATCGGGAGCTTTTGAATCAGCTGCACAACCTGACGGCGGAAGTCGAGGCGGCGCGTCTCGCGGAATTCCAGCGTGTCGTCGAGGACATGCGCGCGACGGCGGCGGCATACAAGATCACGGCACAGGATATTTTTCCGCCGTCGGCGGAGGATTCATCCGCTTCCGGCCGGGCGATCAGCCGAGGCCGGACCGGCGCGAAATACCGGAATCCGCACACGGGCGCAACGTGGTCCGGGCGTGGAAGAAAGCCGCACTGGCTCAGGAACGTCGCAGATCTCGGCAAGTTTCTGATCAAGTGACGAGCGGTGGGCGCGCCGGGAAAGTCATGCCGGCATCGACGGGAACGCAGATGCGGATGCAGCCATCCGGTGCTCGCCGAGCGCGCGCGGCGAGGCCGCCGCTGTCGGGCAGCAAATGACGACGACCGCGCAACGCCCGGCCCTGCATGCCGGCGCTGCGTGATACCGTTGCACATCGCAAGTCACGACCGCGCGACCCGCGTTCACAGCCGCCATTCGCCATGCCGCCGACACCGTTGCCCGCCCTGCTGGATGAAGTCCTGCGCACCGTCGATCGCCGCTTCCGGTTGCCGCCGCTCGTGCGCGCGGCGTCGCTGACCGACGCCGCGAATCCGGCCACCGTCATCGCGATCGTGATCGAGGAAGCGCGCCGCGTGCAGGCCGACGGCCACACGCCCGGCCCGGAACTGCAACATCGCTTCATCGATACGCTCGCACGGATGATCGACGACGCCATGGACGCACACTCCGGCGACCCGGCATTTCAGGCCGCGGTGCTGCGGCACGGCGCGGCAGCCGTGCGCGAATACGCGTCGCTCGCCGCGCATGCGGAGCAGGACCGGCGCACGCTGCGCTCGGCCGTCAACACGATCGCGCATCCGGCCCGGCTCGAGCGTCACGCACAGGCGTGGCAACGCGCGCCGCTTGCGCGGCTGCATGCGGCGGCCACCGATGCGTCGTGGGACGATCTCGAGGTCACGCTGCAACAGTTGCTCGCGCAACCGGAAACGGCAACCGACGCCGCGTTCGAACAGGACATCGTCAAGCTGAAGGACAACCCGGCACTCGGCCGGCTGCAGCGTCTCGACGCATTGCTGCCGGATCCGGACGTCCGGCACTACCGCGCGCTGTGGGAACGCCAGGGCCCGCTCGAAGGCAGCGCGCTCGCCGTCGCACAAGGCGCGACGTCGCAACGGCGCGGCGCGGCCGTCGAAGCACTGGCCGCGCGGGCGCTCGACGCGTTGGCGGCCCAGCTCGACGCGGACGATGCAAAACGCACGTATCGCGTGGTCACGTCGATGCGCGTGCCCTCGTCGATACCGGGCAAGCATGATCGCGCGAAGACCGAGTGGGATGTCGTGCTGCTCGACCGCGCGCGCGGCGACGATCCGTCGGCCGCGTGGCACGTCCGCTTCCTCGTCGAAGCGAAAGCGTCGGCCGATGCGGCGACGACCGATTTACCGCGTCTTACGCGCGGCCTGGGCCTGCTCGCGCAAGCGGATCCGGACACCGTCTATTCGTTCGACACACGCGAAGGCACGGTGCGCCTGCACGGCGCATCGCTGCACGCGCTGACGATCGACGACGCGGCGCTGCAACGCGAGGTGCTGTACTGCTGCGATGCAGCGGCAGATCCGGCGCCGCGCCTGCTGGGCGCAGCGAGCCGCATGCAGTTGCTGTCGGCGCCGGCGAGCCTCGACTATGCGAGCGCGCCGGCGCGGCAAAAGGATGCCGCCCGGCACGGCCTCGGCGTCATCTGGCACGCGCTGCTGGAGCAGCCGTCGTGGCGCGCCGTGTTGCACCAGTACGAAGCGCTGCGTCAGGTGCGCGCGTTGATGGTGGGCGTCGACGATCTGATGGCCGCGATCGAAGGCGATCTCGGCGACAACGCCGCGAACGAAGCGTGACACACCGCGCAACCTGCGAACCGGGTGACCGCGCCAGCGCCGCCGTACTCTTTCCGGATAACGCGCGACACCCGGGCAAGGCCGAGAAGAAGCGGCCGGCGCAGCCCGCCGAAACGGGCATGCGCCGCGTTCGTCACGACTGCACGAACGCCAGCAGGTCGGCGTTCAGCACGTCCGCATTGACGGTCAGCATCCCGTGCGAATAGCCCGGATACGTCTTCAGCGTGCCGTTCTTCAACAGCTTGACCGACTTCAGCGCCGAGTCCGCGATCGGCACGATCTGGTCGTCCTCGCCGTGCAGCACGAGCGTCGGCACCGAGATCGAGCGCAGGTCTTCGGTCTGGTCCGTTTCCGAGAACGCCTTGATGCCTTCGTAGTGTGCCTTCGCGCTACCCTCCATTCCCTGACGCCACCAGTTCCGGATCACGCCCTGGTGCACCGTCGCACCGGGCCGGTTGAAGCCGTAGAACGGGCCGGACGGCACGTCGAGGAAGAATTGCGCGCGATTGTCGGCGAGCGCCTTGCGGAAGCCGTCGAACACGTCGAGCGGCAGGCCTTCCGGGTTCGCGTCGGTCTTCAGCATCAGCGGCGGCACCGCGCTGACCAGCACGGCCTTCGCGACACGGCCGGCAGGCTCGCCGTGGCGGGCCACGTAGCGTGCGACTTCGCCGCCGCCGGTCGAGTGACCGATATGAACCGCGTTGCGCAGGTCGAGGGCTTCGACCACCGCGAACGCATCGGCTGCGTAGTGATCCATGTCGTGACCCTCGGATACCTGCGCCGAGCGGCCGTGGCCGCGACGGTCGTGCGCGATCACGCGATAGCCGTTCTGGACGAAGAACAGCATCTGCGCATCCCAGTCGTCGGCAGACAGCGGCCAGCCATGATGGAAGACGATCGGCTGCGCATCCTTCGAGCCCCAGTCCTTGTAGAAAATGTCGACGTTGTCCTTCGTAGTGATGTACGGCATGGCTGCTGGCTCCTTCGGGATAAGGTAGGCATTGCGTACTGGCCGACCGCCAGGGCGGAGGTCGGTGTCGGGCTGCGGCGCGGCGGCACACCGCGCGAATCGACGCAGCCCCCTCGTTGTAGCGGAAAACCGAGACCCTGTCATGAAGCGGATTCGGTTCCGGTACGAACGGCATGCCGGCGACGGGGCGCGCCCCGATATCGCATCGGATTCTCTGCTCCGACCCGCTCGCGTCGGTCACTGGATTCCGCGTGGGCGACGTCATGTGCATCGAGTGTCGTCGACGGACAGCCGCCCACTCAATGCAACTAACTGTATGAGCGTGCCGCACACGAACATTGCGCCTCAACCGTCCGTGGAGACCGTCACCGCCTCCCATGCGCGAATTTCGTCTTCCAGTGCAGACAACTTGCCGCGCACCAGTTCGAGCGCATCGCTACCGAGCAGCAGATGCGCCGGCGGCCGCGCCGCGTCGATGACCGTGAGCATCGCGCGAGCCGCCCTCACGGGATCGCCGGGTTGCCGCCCGCTTTTCTCCTCGCGGGCACGGCGAATCGGATCGAAGATCGCATCGTAATCGGCGACAGCGCGCGGCGTTCGCGTCATCGAGCGGCCGGCCCAGTCGGTGCGGAACGAGCCCGGCGCGACCGCGGTCACCGCAATGCCGAACGGTTCGAGCTCCTTGCCGAGCGCCTCGGAAATGCCTTCCAGCGCGAACTTGCTACCGCAGTAATACGCGATGCCCGGCATCGTGATGTGGCCGCCCATCGACGTGATGTTCAGAATGCGGCCGCGGCGACGTTTGCGCATGAACGGCACGACCGCCTTCATCATCGCGACGGCGCCGAATACGTTCACGTCGAACTGACGGCGCAGCTCCGACAGCGGCGACTCCTCCATGATGCCTTCGTGCCCGTAGCCGGCGTTGTTCACCAGCACGTCGACGGGCCCGACGCTCGCCTCGATCTCCGCGACGACGCCGTCGATGCGCTCGAAGTCGGTCACGTCGAGCACACGCGCGAACGCCGCCTGCGCGGACAGCGCTTCGAACGCCGCCCGCGCCGCTTCGCTTCTCACGGTGCCGACCACCGTATGCCCCGCGGCCAGCGCCTGTTGCGCGAGCGCGCGGCCGAAGCCGCTGCTGACGCCGGTGATGAGGATGAGGTTGCCGGATGCCATGTGAACTTCTCCCGAATGTCGATCGAAGCATGCATGTTAGTCTGACTCACTACGCCGAATAAGTCTGAATCCGCTGATCTTCTTGCATAAAACTATGAGCACCGTATCCCTCGCCGCCCCATCGTCGTCACTGTCCGTGCGCAACCGCAACCGCGTGATTGCCCTGCTGAACGCACTGGCGCCCGACGAAGGCTACAACCTGACGGCGCTGCCGAGCGTGCGCATCCTGCGCTCGAATCGCGCGCTGTCGCGCACGCCGGTGCTGTATGACCCGGGGATCGTGATCGTCTGCCAGGGCAGCAAGCGAGGCTACTTCGGCGGTGAACGCTATCTGTACGACGCGGATCACTATCTGGCCGTATCGGTGCCCGTGCCGTTCAGCATGGAAACCGATGCAACGCCCGCGCGACCGCTGCTTGCGCTGTATCTGCACCTCGATTTCACGATGGCCGCCGAGCTGGCCGCGCAGATCGACGGCGACGGCACCGCGGAACCCGTGCAGGCGCCCAGGAGCATGATGTCGACGCCGATGGACGAAGCGATGCAGACGAGCGTGCTGCGCTTCGTCGAGGCGATGCACCGTCCGCTCGAAGCGGCGGTGCTCGGCCCGGCGCTGCTGCGCGAACTGTATTTCCGCGTGCTCACCGGTGCGCAGGGCAGCGCCATGAGAAGCGCGCTCGCGATGCGTGGACAGTTCGGCCGGATCGGCCGTTCGCTGCGCATGATCCATACCGGCTACGCGCAACCGCTCGACGTGCCGCAACTGGCCGCGCAAGCCGGGATGAGCGTGCCGAGCTTCCACAGTCACTTCAAGGCGATCACGCAGGTGTCGCCGATCCAGTACCTGAAATCGACGCGCCTGCATCAGGCTCGCCTGTTGATGGTGCGTCGGGACCTGACGGCGGAAGCCGCGTGCCATGCCGTCGGCTATACGAGCCCGTCGCAATTCAGCCGGGAATTCAAGCGGCTGTTCGGCCTCACGCCCGCGCAGGAGAAGAAGCGCATGCGCGAATGCTTCGCGATTCCGGAAGCGTTCGACGATGCCGTTTATGTGTCGTCGCATTGACATCGGAAACGGCGCTTCGACGGACACCTTCGTTGCGCCCGCATCGAAATCTCCGACCCGATTCGGCAGGCGGGCGGATCGCGGTCGCGCGACACCTGCTGCGCGTCTTCGAGGCACAATGCCGGTATCGCACGACGACGGCATCGCCTCGAACGAATACCGTTGCGTCATGCCCCAACGAGAGATTCGAATGACCACGTACGCGTTCCGCCTGCTCAATGTATTCGCCGAATCCACGTTCGGCGGCAACCCGTTATGCGTGTTCGAGGATGCGCGCGGCATGGACGACGCGACCATGCAGGCGCTGGCCGTGCAGTTCAACCTGTCGGAAACGACCTTCGTGCTGCCGTCGGATCGCGCGCATGCGCGCGTGCGCATCTTCACGCCCGGCTACGAGATGGCGTTCGCGGGCCATCCGGCGCTCGGCACCGCGCACGTCGTGCGCGACACGCTCGCGGCAGGCAATGCGCTGTCGCTCGAATTCAAGGCCGGCGTGGTCGACATCAATGCGAGCGACGACGTGTGGACGTTCACGCCGCCGCACTCGGGCATGCCAAAAACGGCGCCCTGCACATTGCCCGATACCGACACCGCTGCCATGCTCGGACTGACGGCGGACGACCTGCTCGCGCCGCCGCTCTGGGTCGACACCGGCGCGGACCAGCTGCTGGTCGCCGTCAAAACCCCCGCAGCCGTGCGCCGCGCGCGGCCCGACAGCACGTACCTCGATCGCTGGCCGGCCAGCAGCCTCGGCCGCAAGACCGCTTATGTGTTCGCATTCGACCCGTATCGTCCCGAGAAAGTGGTATCCCGCTATTTCTTTGCGAAACAGGGCGGCGGCATTTCTGAAGATCCGGGCACCGGGTCGGCCTGTGCGAATCTGGGCGGCTGGCTGCTTGCCGCGGGTCATGCGCTGCCCGCCGCGTTCGAGGTCGAACAGGGCGAAGCCGTCGGCCGGCCCTGCCTGCTTCGGTTGTCGGTCAGCGAGCGTGGCGCAATCGACGTCGGCGGCCGTGTGGTGGAACTCGGGCACGGCGTGATCGACGTGTAGCGGCCGCTGTCGGCCACGTCGGGCGCGGTCCCCGCTACCCGCGCGACAGGCGTGCTCCGGGGAGCCGCCCGCTCACCGCGCGCGCGCCTTCCACACCGTCACCTCGTGCGGCGTCTGCCCGGGCTGGGCACGGGCCCGCGCGGCGCACGACGAGTCGTCGACAATCACGCGCGGGATGCACGACGCGTTTGCTATGCTGCGCGCATTGCCAGTCCGAGCCGATCGCCGACATGAACGACCTCGCCCCCGACCTCGCGCATACGTTGCGCGCCTCCTGCGACGCGTGCTTCGGCACACCTACCGTCTGGCCGCTCGTCGAGCGCGCGTATCGCGAGCCGCAGCGCTTCTATCACACGCTCGCGCACCTTGCGGAGCTGTTCGAACATCTCGCGCCGTATCGTGCCGAGCCGCTGTGGCCAGCGATCGAGCTGGCCGTCTGGGCGCACGACGTCGTCTATGCGACGACGCTGCCGGACCATGCGGAAAACGAGGCGCGCAGCGCGCAATGGCTCGTGCAGATCGCGCAGACGCACTGCACCGAAGGGTGGCGGCGCGCGCACGCATCGCACGTCTCGATCGCGCACGCGCTCGTGCTCGCGACGAAAGCGCACCGGCTGCCCGACGCGTTCGGGGCCGATCCCGACGTGCAGCGCGCCGGACGGATTTTTCTCGACGCCGATCTCGCGATCCTCGCGGCCGCACCCGACCGGCTGCGCGAATACGATCGTGCGATCGCACGAGAATGGGCGCAGGATCCCGACGCGCCGTCGGCGGCATTCCGCATCGGGCGCAGGCAAGCGCTCGAACATCTGCGCGAACAGGATCCGCTGTTTCAGTCCGCGGAATTCGCGCCGCTCACGCCGGTCGCACGACGCAATCTCGACACGCTGATCCGCGCGTACGCATGAGCGCGGTACGCGCCGCCGCGCCGCTTCGTCAGACGGCGCCGCGCATTTGCGCGACGGCCCGCGCGCGCACCGCGAACGTCAGGATCACCGCACCGGCGAGCGCCGACGCACCCGCGAGCACGAACGCGCTCGCATAACCGCCACCGTACTGGACGAGCCAGCCGGTCACGCTCGGCGACAGGATCCCCGCGAGATTCGCGAGCAGGTGCACGAAGCCGCCCGCCGAGCCGACGCGTTCGCGCGGCACGATCTCCTGCAACAGCGACCAGCACGCCTGCGGCGCCATGAACGCGAACAGGCTCGCGATCGCGATCAGCGTGACGGCCGCGCCGAGCGAACTCACGCGCGATGCGAGCAGCACGCACGCCGCCGCGACGGCCAGCCCGACGACGATCACGACCTTGCGCGCGAACAGCACGTCGCCGGTGCGGCGATAGATGCGGTCCGACACGGTGCCGCCGGCCACGAAACCTACGGTCGCGCCGAGCCACGGCAGGATGCCGACGACGCTCATCTGCTTGATGTTCAGATGCTGGTAGTCGGTCAGGTAGCTCGGCAGCCACGACAGGAAGAAATACAGCACGTAGTTGAAGCTGAAGAACGCGAGCGCAACGCCGAGCACCGGGCGCGACAGCAGATCGCGCAGCAGCGGGCGGGCGGCACGATCGGGTGCGTGCGCGTCGGGCGCGACGTCGATCATCCGGTCCGACACGATCTCGCGCGCCTCTTCGGGCGACACGCGCGGATGGGTCGCCGGATCGTCGCGGAACAAGATCCACCACGCGGCAAGCCACACGAAGCCGAGCGCGGCGATCACGACGAACGACACGCGCCACCCGAACTGCAGCGCGACGAGCCCGACGATCGGCGCCGCGATCGCCGCGCCGAGCGGCTGCCCAGCATTGGTCCAGCCGACCGCGCGGCCGGCCTCGCGGCGCGGGAACCAGTTCGAGATCGCCTTGTTCGTCGTCGTCCCCATCGGCCCTTCGCCGATCCCGAACGCGACGCGCACGACGAGCAGGTGCGCGAACGATCCGGCCAGCGCGGTCGCGCCGCAGAACAGCGACCACACGCCGGCCGCACAGGCGAACACGCGCCGCGGCCCGAACCGGTCCGCGGCCCAGCCGCCGACGAAACAGAACACGCAGTAGCCGATGAAGAAACTGCTGAAGAGGATGCCCATCTGCGCGTCATCGATGCCGAGTTCGCGCTTGATGATCGGCGCGACGACGGACAGCGCCGCGCGATCGAGATAGTTGAGCATGCCGGCGCCGAACAGCAGCGCGCCGACCCACCAGCGGTAATGCGTTTTCATGTCGTCTCCTTCTTGTTGACCGGGGCGAGCGCGTCGATGCGTGCCCGGCTTCATGGTTTTCGGTTGCGGCGCCGACGTCGGCTGCCGCTTCATGCGCTTCGATCCGGTGCGATGCGATGCATCGCCGTCTGCTGCGTGGCACGCAGCGGGTCCGTGCTCACGCGAGCGTCGCGCGCGCGATCGTGTTGCGTGCCAGCACGGCGTCGTCCGGTGCGAACCCGAGCCCCGGCGTGTCGGGCAGGCGTAGCCGCGCGCCGGGCCGCTGCGCGTCGTGCAGCCGCTCGGGCCAGTCGAGATACGGAATTTCCAGCGCGACATCGTCCGGCAGCGTCGCGACGACGTGCGCGGTCGCGAGCAGCCCCGCGCCGTAATAGAAGCAATGCGGCACGACGCGCACGCCGTGATGCGCGGCGAGCGCGATCACCTCGGCCATGCCGGTCGGTCCGCCGATCTTCGCGACGCTCGGCTGCGCAACGTCGAGCGCGCCGTGTTCGAGCAGGTCGCGAAAACCCGCGACACCGGACGCGTTCTCGCCGGCCGCGACCGGCACGCCCGTGCCGCGCACGCGTGCGATGCCTTGCGCGTCGTCGCATGGCCAGACCGGTTCCTCGATCCAGCCTAGCCGCAGGTCGGCCAACTCGCTCACGCGCTCGAGCGCGTCGCTCGCGGTCCACGGGCAGTTCACGTCGACCATCAGTTCGCCGCCGGCCGGCAACGCGTCGCGCGCGGCCGCGATCGCCTCGCGCTGCGTCTCGTGCAGCTTGATGCGCCGGAACCCTTCGTCCCACGCGCGTCGCACATGGCGGGCGACTTCGTCGGGCGCGTTGTCGTAGCTGACGAGGCTCGCATAGACGTCGATCTCGTCGCGACGGCCGCCGAGCCAGCGATACAGCGGCAAGCCGGCCGCCTGCGCGGCGAGGTCGTGCAGCGCCGTGTCGATCGCGGACAGCGCATACAGCACCGGCCCCGTGCGCCCGAACGCATGCAGCGCGCGGTCGGCCGCGTCGCGCAATGCGGCGATCCCCTGCCGCGTCGGCTCGAATTCGGCGCCCTTGAACCAGCGGCCGACCGGACCTTCGAGCGCCGCGTACGTCACGGGGTTGATCAGATGGCCGAACGCCTCGCCCCAGCCGACGCGGCCCGCGTCGTCGGTGAGCCTGACGAGCAGCGATTCCATGCGGCGCAGCGTGCGGTCGGCGGCGTTGTAGGTATCGGCGGCGGCCTGTTCGGCACCGGTGACAGGACGACGGCCCGCGTCGAACGCGAGCGACAGGCGGATGACTTCGATGGCGGCGATTTTCACGAATGGATTCCCGATGCGGCGGGTCGGCGGCGCGTATGCGGCCGACTGCGAAAGGCGCGATATGACGGGCAATGCCGGTGCGCTGCGCTCGAACGCGGTGCAGTGCAGTGGATCGCCCCAATGATCGGTCATCATATGACTTGGGCTACGCAAATACAAGTGACCCTCTCGTAAAACCCTACATGACTGCCGGGATTCGTTTGTTCCTTCTCATACGACATCCCACAACTTCACATGTATTACCTCCGTGACGGCGATCCCGCTCGTGAATTCTTCCCACACAGTGACCAGGCTAACATCGAAAGATTGCATTCTCACATTTACTGTGATTTTATTATCATTCGTTCCGGCCGCTGCCGATCGCGCACACGGCCCACCCCATTCCAAGGAAGAGACTCAGATGGAGACAATCGCCGTCATCGGCAGCAACATGGTCGACCTCGTGACCTATGTAGCCCGCATGCCCGCCCGGGGCGAAACGCTCGAGGCGCCGAACTTCGAGCTCGGCTGCGGCGGCAAGGGTGCGAACCAGGCGGTCGCCGCCGCGCGCCTCGGCGCGCGCGTCGTGATGGTCACGAAGGTCGGCGACGACGTGTTCGCCGACAACACGCTCCGCAACTTCGCGCGCGAAGGCATCGACACCACGCACGTACGCAGGGTCGCCGGCGTGCCGAGCGGCGTCGCGCCGATCTTCGTCGAACCCGATTCCAGCAACAGCATCCTGATCGTCAAGGGCGCGAACCGCCACCTGCGGCCGGCCGACATCGACGCGGCCGCGCCAACGCTCGTCGAATGCGCGCTGATCGTGCTGCAGCTCGAAATCGAGCTCGACACGGTCTATCACGCGATCGAATTCGGCGCGAAGCACGGCATTCCGGTACTGCTGAACCCCGCGCCCGCCGTCGCCGACCTCGATTTCGAGCGGATCCGCTCCATCGAATTCTTCGTGCCGAACGAAACCGAGCTCGCGATCGTGTCCGGAATGCCGGTCGATTCGCGCGAGAGCGCGACCCGCGCCGCCGAATCGCTGGTCGCGCGCGGGCTGAAGCACGTGCTCGTCACGCTCGGCAGCGAGGGCTCGCTGCTGGTGTCGCGCGACGGCGCGCGGCACGTGCCGGGCGTCCCGGTCGACGCACGCGACACGACAGGCGCCGGTGACGCGTACATCGGCTGCTTCGCGCGCTGCTACGCGGCGTCGCGCGACGCGCTCGACGCGATGCGCCATGCGTCGGCGTACGCCGCGCATTCGGTCACGGGCCTCGGCACGCAAAAGTCGTACGCCGACGCCGCGACGTTCGAACGCTTTCTGCGCGACGCCGGCCGCTGAACGGCGCCGTCCATCGACGAGATCAACTGGAAGGAGACACCCATGAGCCGAGCCAGAATCGAACACACACCCGACGGCTACCACCTCAACCGCACGCCCCTCTTCGCGTTCACGCTGCTCTGCTGCCTGTTCGCGCTGTGGGGCACCGCGGCGAACCTGAACGACGTGCTGATCGCGCAGTTCAGGAAATCGTTCTTCCTGTCCGATTTCGAATCGGCGTTCGTGCAGTCCGCGTTCTATCTCGGCTACTTCTTCCTCGCGATTCCCGCCGCGACGGTCGTGAAGAAGTTCAGCTACAAGACGACGATCCTCGTCGGCCTGCTGCTCTACACGACCGGCTGCCTGCTGTTCTTCCCGGCGGCTTCGATGGCGAAATACGGAATGTTTCTCGTCGCGCTGTTCGTGATCGCCGCGGGCCTGTCGTTCCTCGAAACGGCATCGAACTCGTATTCGACGCTGATGGGCCCGCGCGACACCAGCACGCGCCGCCTGAACATCTCGCAGACGTTCTACCCGTTCGGCGCGATGGCGGGCGTGTACATGGGCAGCTTCCTGATCTTCAAGGAAGGCGACGCATCGCACGCGCAGCTCGCGGCGATGTCGGCAGCCGAAGCGCACCAGCACCAGCTCGCGATGATCCAGGCGACGCTCGAACCGTACAAATGGCTGATCGTCGTGCTCGCGGCTGTGTTCGTCGTGTTCGCGCTGACGCCGTATCCGGCCTGCAAGGGCAACGGCTCGGGCGCGGCCGCGCACCGGATCGACGCGCGCGGCACGCTCGTGCGACTGTTCGGCAACCGGCGATTCGTCGCGGGCATCGTCGCGCAGTTCCTGTACGTCGGCGCGCAGGTCGGCGTGTGGAGCTTCACGATCCGGCTCGCAATGCAGATCGGCGGGCTCGACGAGCGCGGCGCATCGCACTATCTGCTCGCGACGTTCTTCGCGTTCTTCGTCGGCAAGCTGATCGCGACGCTCGTGATGAAGCGCGTCGGCCCGGCGAAGGTGCTGATCGCCTACGGCGTGCTGTGCATCGCGCTGCTCGCGTACACGATCGGCGTGCACGACATCACGGCCGTCTATGCGGCGGTATGTGTGAGCGTGTTTCTCGGCCCATGCTGGCCGACGATCTACGGCCTCACGATCGACGGTCTCGGCAAGGACACCGAATACGGCGGCTCGATCCTCGTGATGAGCATCGTCGGAGGCGCGGTCGTGCCGCTGATCCAGGGGCTGATCTCCGATCACACGGGCGGCAACATGCAGCTCGCGTTCGTCGTGCCGCTCGCATGCTTCGTCGTGATCGTCTACTACGGCTTCTACTGCCTGCGCCACCGGCCGGCCGCGATACCCGACACCGCAGGCGAAGGCAGCACGTCCGCGCGCTACGTCGACACGCGCAATACGTCGGGAGCCTGACGATGCGAGGCGAAATCGAACTGCGCCGCGACGACTTCCGCGACACGCCGCGCACGCTGTACCGCGCCGACGGCGTCACCGTCACCGCGTTCGCGTATCCGTCCGGCGTCGAGGCGCTGAAGCTCGAGAACCGGCGCGGCCACGTCGTCGTGCTGCCGTATCTGGGCCAGATGATCTGGGCCGCCGCGTTCGACGGCTGCGACCTGACGATGAAGCACATGTTCCGGCAGCCGAAGCGCGCGGCGTCGATCATCGATACGTACGGCTGCTTCATGTTCCACAGCGGGCTGCTGCGCAACGGTTGCCCGGGCCCGGACGACACGCACGCGCTGCATGGCGAGATGCCGTGCGCGCCGATGGATCGCGCCAGCCTCGTCGTCGGCACGGATGCGCACGGCGCGATCGTTGAAGTGACCGGCGAGTACGAATACGTGCAGGGCTTCGGCAGCCACTACGTCGCGCGCCCGTCGGTGCGGCTCGCCGAGCACGACGCGCAGATGACGATCGGGATGGACGTGACGAATCTCGGCGGCACGCCGATGGACCTGATGTACATGGCGCACCTGAACTACGCGTACGTGCCGGGCGGCCGCTTCGTGCAGTCGCTGCCGCGCGGCGGCCTGCGGCTGCGCGACAGCGTGCCCGCGCACGTGAAGCCGACGGCCGCGTGGCGCGACTACACGGCCACGCTCGCACGCGAACCGGAACGGCTCGCGACGCTCGATGCCGCCGCGCCGTACGACCCGGAAATCGTATTCTTCATGAACGGCGCGGCAACGGATGCGCATGGCGTCGCGCATTTCCTGCTCGCGCATCCGGACGGCGGCGCATTCCACACCGCGTATCGTCCCGAACAGTTTCCGCACGCGACACGCTGGATCCTGCACAACGCGGACCAACAGGTGGCCGCGTTCGCGCTGCCGTCGACGTGCGAGCCGGAAGGCTATGAGGCCGAGCGCCGCAAAGGCCATGTCGCGGCGCTTGCGCCGGGCGCGACGCGCCGCTTCGAGGTCGTCACGGGCTGTCTGAGCGCGACGGAACGGCCCGATGCGTAGCGCGATGCGTGGCCGCCCGCCGTCAGGTCACGAGCGCGATCCCGTGTTCGCGGATCGTCGTTTCGTACCGGCTGCTCAACTGCCCGTCGGAGATCACGTAGTTGAAGTCGGTGAGCTCCGCGAAGTACGCGGCGCGCACTTCGTCGAACTTCGTGTGATCGACGAGCAGGAAGCGGTTCTGCGCGCGCGCCATCACCTTCTTCTTCGCGTCGACTTCGTGGAAGTTGAAGCACGTGACGCCGCAGCGCTCGCTCACGCCGGCCGCCGAGATGAACGCCTTCGACACGCGCACCGTATCGAGAATGCCTGTCTCGGCCACCGACTCGAACACCATGTTCTTGCGGTGATACGCGCCGCCGCACAGGATCACACTGCAATGCGGCTTCTGCTGCAGCTTCGCGAACACGTTCAGCGAATTGCAGACGGCGGTGAATTCGAGGTCGTCCGGAATGAAGTCGACGATGAACGGCGTGGTCGAGCCGCAGTCGACGAAGATCGTGTCGCCCGTCTTCACGAACTGCGCGGCGAGCTTGCCGATGCGGCGCTTCTCCTCGGTCTGCCGGTTGTTCTCGTCGCTGATCAGGTATTCGCCGATGTCGCTGCGTTGCGCGGCGAAATGGCGCGTCACGTAGCCGCCGATCAGGCTCAGGCCGTGCGGGTTATCCGCGAGGTCGCGGCGGATCGTCATTTCCGACACGCCGAACAGGTCGGCCACTTCCTTCAGATGAATCGCGTTCTGCCCTTGCAGTACGTTCATCAACGTCCTGATCCGTTCGCCCTTCTTCGTTTCCATGCCTGTATCCTGCCTGCCCGTCACACGGGTCGCCCGCGTCGCTCGTCGTGCCGGGCGCGCAGGCCCGGCCGGAATGTCGTATTTGTAACAAACCGATGTGAAAACATCAACTTTCCGTGTGCCTTTCCGGCACACGATCCGTGGAGTCCTGACACATGCCGCTTTCCAACGCCCAACTCGCCCAAACCATCGATCACACGCTGCTCGCGCCCGAAGCGAGCGACGCGCAGATCCGCGAACTCTGCCGCCAGGCGGCCGAGCATCGCTTTTACTCGGTCTGCGTGAATTCGGCGAACGTGCCGCTCGCCGCGCGCGAGCTGGCCGACACAGGCGTGCGCGTCTGTGCGGTGGTCGGCTTTCCGCTCGGCGCGGGGCTGTCCGCCGCGAAAGCGTTCGAGGCGTCGGCTGCGATTGAGGCCGGCGCGCGCGAGATCGACATGGTGATCAACCTCGGCGCGCTGAAAAGCGGCCGCGCCGACGACGTGCAGGCCGATATCGATGCCGTGCACCGCGCATGCGGCACGGTGCCGCTCAAGGTGATCCTCGAAACGGGGTTGCTGACCGACGACGAGAAGGTGCGCGTGTGCGAGATGTGCCGCGCGCTCGGCGTCGCGTTCGTGAAGACGTCGACCGGTTTCGGTCACGGCGGCGCAACGCTCGCGGACGTCGCGCTGATGCGCCGCACGGTCGGCCCGACGCTCGGCGTGAAAGCCTCGGGCGGCGTGCGCGATCGGGCGACCGCGCTCGCGATGCTCGAAGCCGGCGCGACACGGCTCGGCACGAGCTCGGGCGTGGCGATCGTCACGGACAAGGACGGCAGCGACGCGGCGTACTGACCGCACGGCGGGCCGGCCGCCTGCGCGTCGTCAGGTCGCGGCACGCAGGCAGCCGGTGTCGAACGGTTCGGCCGGCACGCGGTCGGCCGGCGTGCCGGCTGCGATGCCCGGCACCGGTCAGTACGGACGACCGAGCGCGGCAACACTCATTGCGCCGGGTCTTTCAGCTCGATCAGCAGATCCTTCGCCGCGACCCGCTCGCCGGGCTTCACGTGCACGGCCGCGATTTCGCAATCGCGTTCCGCCGCGATGTGGGTTTCCATCTTCATCGCCTCCAGCGCGATCAGCGTCGTGCCGGCCGCCACGCGCTGCCCCGGCTGCACGGCAACCGTCACCACCGAGCCCGGCATCGGCGCCGCGACGTGCAGCGGATTGCCCGGATCGGCGCGCTGCAGCCCGTGGCGCTCCTTGCCCGCCTGCACGACCATCTTCTGCTCGATCAGCGCGGAACGCGACTGACCGTTCAGTTCGAACAGCACCTTCACGATGCCGTCCTGCGCATCGGCGTGCTGCCCCTGCAGCGACACGAGCAGCGTCTTGCCCGGCTCGATGTCGATCGCCACTTCCTCCTGCGGCTGCAGCCCGTACAGGAACGCGGGCGTCGGCACCACCGACGTGTCGCTGTACGCGCGCACGTGCGCGTAGTAGTCGACCGTCTGCTTCGGATACATCAGGTACGACGCCAGTTGCCGATCGTCGAGCGGCTGCTCGCACGCGGCCTCGGCCTGCTTGCGCACCGCGTCCAGATCGACCGGCGGAATCTGGTCGCCCGGGCGATACGGCGCCGGCGGCTCGCTCTTCAACACCTTGCGCGACAGCTCCGCCGGGAAACCGTCGGGCGGGAAGCCCAGCTCGCCCTTGAACAGCGACACGACCGATTCCGGAAACGCGATGTCCTTATCCGGGCTGCGCACGTCGTCC
The DNA here is from genome assembly GCF_021483755.1 of Burkholderia sp. WTPI3. Classification (NCBI taxonomy): domain Bacteria; kingdom Pseudomonadati; phylum Pseudomonadota; class Betaproteobacteria; order Burkholderiales; family Burkholderiaceae; genus Burkholderia; species Burkholderia sp. WTPI3. The sequence goes on from NZ_JAGIXF010000057.1 coordinate 19,226, forward strand.
ACGCCGAGATCGTTCGCGACCATCATCAGCGCCATGTCGCCGACCACCTTCGACGTCGGCGTGACCTTCACGATGTCGCCGAACAGGCGGTTCACGTCCGCATACGCACGCGACACCTCGGTCCAGCGATGATCGATGCCGAGCGAGCGCGCCTGCTCGCGCAGGTTCGTGTACTGCCCGCCCGGCATTTCGTGGCGATAGACATCGGCCGTGCCTGCACGGATCTCCGATTCGAACGGCGCGTAATAGCGGCGCACGCCTTCCCAGTACATCGATGCTTCGTGCAGGCGGTCCTGATCCAGCCCAGGGTCGCGTTCGCTGCCGGCCAGCGCGGCCGCGATGCTCGACAGGTTCGGTTGCGACGTGAGCCCGCTCATCGCATCGAGCGCGCCGTCCACCGCGTCGCAGCCCGCACCGACCGCCGCGAGCACCGACGCCGCAGCGATCCCGCTCGTGTCGTGCGTATGGAAATGCACGGGCAGCCCGGTTTCTTCCTTGAGCGCCTTCACGAGCGTCGCGACCGCCTGCGGACGGCAGATGCCGGCCATGTCCTTGATGCCGAGCACGTGCACGCCGGCCTGCTGCAGCTCGCGCGCGATGCCGACGTAATACTTGAGGTCGTACTTCGAACGCGACGTGTCGAACAGGTCGCCGGTGTAGCAGATCGCGCCTTCGCACAGCATCCCGCTCTCGCCCACCGCATCGATCGCCACGCGCATGTTGCGCACCCAGTTCAGCGAATCGAACACGCGGAACACGTCCACGCCGGCACTGGCCGCCTGCTGCACGAAGAAGCGCACGACGTTGTCCGCGTAGTTCGTATAACCGACCGCGTTCGAGCCGCGCAGCAGCATCTGGAACAGGATGTTCGGCACGCGTTCTCGCAGCAGCGCGAGCCGCTCCCACGGGTCTTCCTTCAGGAACCGCAGCGCGACGTCGAACGTCGCGCCGCCCCAGCATTCGAGCGAGAACAGCTGCGACAGCTCGCGCGCATAGAACGGCGCGATCGGCAGCATGTCGGCGGTGCGCATGCGCGTCGCGAACAGCGACTGGTGCGCGTCACGCATCGTCGTGTCGGTCAGCAGCACCTGCTTCTGGTCGAGCATCCAGCGCGCGAATTTCTCGGGACCAAGCTCACGCAAGCGATCGCGAGTGCCCGCAGGAATCGCCACGGCCGTATCGATCTTCGGCAACACCGGCTTCGGCAACGGCAGTGCCGGCAGCGTGCGGCCGCTCATCTCGGCGTTTCCGTTCACGTTCAGCTCGCCGAGATAGCGCAGCAGCTTCGTCGCGCGATCGCCGCGCTTCGCGAATGCGAGCAGCTCCGGCGTCTTGTCGATGAAGCGCGTCGTCACGTCGCCCGCGATGAAGGCCGGGTGATTGATCACGTTCTCGAGGAACTGCAGGTTCGACGTGACGCCGCGAATGCGGAACTCGCGCAGCGCGCGATCCATCCGGTGGATCGATTCGGCCGCCGTCGGCGCCCAGGTCGTGACCTTCACGAGCAGCGAGTCGTAGTACGGCGTGATCACCGCGCCGCCATAGGCGGTGCCGGCATCGAGGCGCACGCCGAAGCCCGCCGCGCTGCGATACGCGGTGAGCCGCCCGTAGTCGGGCAGGAAGTCGTTCTCCGGATCCTCGGTCGTGATCCGGCATTGCAATGCGTTGCCATTCAGCGGAATCGCCTGCTGTTCCGGCACGCCTGCCGCACGTGCGACAAGCGCGCCGTCGCCGTCCGTTGCGTCCTCGGCGAGACCAATACGGGCGCCTTCCGTGATGCGAATCTGCGCCTTCACGATGTCGATGCCGGTGATCATCTCCGTCACCGTGTGCTCGACCTGGATGCGCGGGTTCACCTCGATGAAGTAGAACTGGCCGGTGTCGGCATCCATCAGGAATTCGACGGTACCTGCATGCGTATAGCCCACGGCGCGCATCAGGCGCAGCGCGGATTCGCACAGCGCCTGCCGGCCCGCGTCGTCGAGATATGGCGCCGGTGCGCGTTCGACGACCTTCTGGTTGCGTCGCTGCACCGTGCAGTCGCGCTCGTACAAATGCACGACCGTGCCGTGCAGGTCGCCGAGCACCTGCACCTCGACGTGCCGCGCATTGCGCACGAGTTTCTCGACGTACACCTCGTCGTTGCCGAATGCGGCCAGCGCCTCGCGGCGCGCGACAGGCAGCAGGGTTTCGAGGTCCCGAGCGTTTTCCAGTACGCGCATCCCGCGTCCACCGCCGCCCCAGCTCGCCTTCAGCATCAGCGGATAGCCGACCTCCGCGGCCAGCGCCCGGCACGCGTCGAGATCGCCCGGCAGCGGCGCGGTCGCGGGCATCACCGGCACGCCGGCGGCGATCGCCGCGTTGCGCGCGGCCACCTTGTTGCCGAGCGTGCGCATCACGTCCGGCGACGGGCCGATCCAGCGGATGCCCGCATCGATCACGGCCTGCGCGAAGTCCGGGTTCTCGGACAGGAAGCCGTAACCGGGGTGAATCGCGTCGACCTTCGCCTGCCGCGCGACACGCAGGATGTCGTCGATGTCCAGATACGCGGCGAGCGGCTTCTTGCCCTCGCCGATCAGGTAACTCTCGTCCGCCTTGAAGCGATGCAGCGCGAGGCGGTCTTCCTTCGAATACACCGCCACCGTGCGGATGTTCAGCTCGGCGGCGGCACGCATCACGCGAATCGAGATTTCCGAGCGGTTCGCGATCAGGATGGACTGGATGGGAGTGGGCGTCACGGCAGCCATGGATAGTGAATAGTTGAATCAAGCACGCCGATGCGCCGTCCGCCACCCGCTTGCTTCACTGGGCGGCGTGCGGATCGTCGCATCGGTCATTCGCGGTTGCATCGTCCCGGCTTTCGCCAGTCGACATGTTCGCCATATCGCCCGAGGGCCGCTATAACCGTCGCGACGATGAATGGTATCCAGCCGACCAGGCGAAAACGAGGGACCGGCTCGCCGGCCGGCCGTCGGTCGACACACGGCGACCCGCGCCACGGCCGGGCTCGCGACAGGATCAGTCGCGGTGGTCGAAAAGCGGTGCGTGATCCATCCAGTCGTAGCCTGTCGCGCCTTTCGCCCAGGCCCAGTTCGTATCGCGGCGTCGTTCGCCGAAGCGCCCGGATGTCATGGCAGATGGATTCGCGTCCGTCACGTGTTCCTGCACAACGCGACGCGCGTCGTTCCCGGATACCGGGTTTCGTTTGCCGTAGCCAGTCATTGCATCACCTTTCGATTGGAAAGCGGGTCGTCCCTCGAACTGCCGGGTTCGTATCGTTCCATGTGGAAAGACCGGTCGGACGAGAAGACATCGAGAATGTCGCTCCGGTTACGCAAAAAGCAGGCCACGTCGCCGGTCGGACGGACGGCGTTGATGGGCGGTGACCGGATGCGCGATCCGGTCCCGCACCGTCTCATGGATGAAATTGATATTTCAATTCTGAAATCAACGCATGCCGTCGTGATCCGGGCCATCAGCCCGATCGGGCACGCATGCGATCACCGCGCCGGGAAGGCCCGCGACCGTCAGACCTCGCGGGCCGAGACAGCCGAAGGCCTGCCGCCCTGCAAGAGCCCTGCATTATTTTTTTGCGTCTGTCGAAATCGATATGCCGACTCGCTTGAAAAACGCCGGGTGCGAGATTTTCTCGGTCATTTCAGCGTGACGCATCGCGAAATGAATTCGACGGCTTGAATGCGACACGGGCCGTGCATCGCGCCAGCCGACTTGCTGCATGCCGGGCGGCGTATGCGGCACGCCTCGCGCGCGGCCCGCCGGCCCCTCGCCTGCTAACACAATAGATGTTGAGTGGCGCTGAGCCGCTCTTCCAGAGCCTGCCATCGCGGCGCACCGGCGCGCCCCCCGAAGTGCTCGCATTTCATTGCGGCGGCGACGCTTGCCGCGCGAACGGTTGTCTCGAGATTCCAGCCGCGTGTCATCCCGTATGCATAGGTCCCATGCCACACATCGCCCGCATTCAGCGTATCCACGGCACGAATCTTGATCGCGGGGAAGTGCCGCACCGTTCCGCCATGATCGCCTTTCTCCCAAATGATCGATCCTCGTGCCCCGAGGGTCACGCCGACGACACTGGCGCTCAGGGTTGCGGCCACCTCCTTGAGCGCCTCTTCCGGCAGCACTGCATCGCTGAGCGAATGCAATGCCGGCTCCGACAGCAGGACGTGATCGGCCAACGGCATCATGAAACGCAGATCGTCGACAGGCGCGACATCGGCGTCGAGGATCGCGGGAACGCCATGCCGCCGGGCCTCTTCAAAGAGCCGCGCCGCACCCTGCGTCCACCGCATGTCGCACAGCACGGCGCCGGCACCGGCCACTTCATGCAACGGCAGCGAAGCCGTGTCGGTATCCAGATTCGGGTCGAAGTACGGCACGACCAGCCGCTCGCCATTGCGGTCGACGAGAATGGTGGAAAACGGCGTGCGCACATGCGGCTGGCGCCTGACTGCCGTGGTGTCGACGCCTTCATGAGCAAGATCTTCCAGGAACATCTGACCGACAGGGTCGTCGCCGATCCGGCTCCACAGGCTGACGCGGCCGCCCAGTCTCGCGATGGTGACCGCCGCAACCGTCGCCATGCCCGATGCGGCCTGCACCGCGGCAGTCGGCAGGATCTTTCCGCCGTGCGACGGGATATGGTCAACCTGCAGGATGGTGTCCCACAGGGCAGAACCGAGGCAGATGATGGGCTTGTCCGACATGGTTTTACATCCTTAGCAGTTGGCTTCCACAACGCTGCGGACCAGTTCGTCCGGCGCGGATTGCATCCATGCGCGTCCGCTCCCGTCGATGAGCACGAAACGAATCTCGCCGCGCTCGGACTTCTTGTCGTGGCGCATCAGTTCGATGTATCGGTCGGCGCCGAGCTTCGGGCCGACGACCGGAAGGCCCGCGCGCTTGATCGTCGCAGTCAGTCGGCGCACGAAATCGTCGGAAATCAGCCCGAGCCGAGCCGACAATTGTGCCGCCATCACCATCCCGCACCCGACCGCTTCGCCATGCAGCCACACCCCATAGCCGACGCCCGTCTCGATCGCATGACCGAAGGTGTGTCCAAAATTCAGCACCGCGCGGGCACCTGCTTCCTTTTCGTCCTTTGCCACGACCTCGGCCTTCAACTCGCAGCAGCGTTGAATCGCATAACCCAGCGCCTGTTCGTCGCGCCCCGTCAGCGCATCGATATTGGCTTCGATCCAGTCGAAGAACGCGATGTCCAGAACCGGACCATATTTGATCACCTCGGCGAGCCCGGCGGAAAACTCTCGCGCGGGAAGCGTCGACAGCGTGTCGAGATCGGCAACGACCAGGCGCGGCTGATGGAACGCACCGATCATGTTTTTTCCACGCGGATGATTGATCGCCGTTTTGCCGCCCACCGACGAATCCACCTGCGCCAGCAGCGTGGTCGGCACCTGCACGAATTCGATGCCGCGCATGTAGCACGCGGCCGCGAAACCGGCCATGTCGCCAACGACGCCGCCGCCCAACGCGAATACCACCGTCTTGCGGTCGGCCCGCCCGTCGACGAGACCATCGAAGATCCTGTTCAGCGACGCCGTGTCCTTGAACTTCTCGCCGTCGTCGAGTTCGATGTGGATCACGCGCCGATAGCGCTCCGAGATTGCGCGCGCGAGGGCGCGTGCGTACAACGGCCCCACGGTGGCATTCGTCACGATCGCGGCGCTCTCGCCTTGTCCCGCGAAGTCCCAGACCGCAGGATCGTCGAACAACCCGCGCCCGATCATGACGGGATAACTGCGCTCGCCGAGGCTGATACGCACGATACGTCTGTCCGTCTGTTGCCCTGCAACCGTTGCGACGGCCATGGCTCAATGCTCCTGTCGATAAGGTCGGATGTTGCGGGTCACACGCGTCCGGCGCATGCATGACCCCGATTCGATTCGCGACGGCCGCTAGCTCGATGCTTGCAGACGGGTGATGTCGACGCCCGAACCGCGTTCCGGGATGGGCTTGCGCACGAGGAACAGATACGACATTGCCCCGACGAGGGCGATGCCGGCGCCGGTCAGAAGAGCGGGCACGAAGGACCAGGTTTGCGCGATATATCCGGTCAGCAGAGGTGCCAGGGCGCCGCCGAGAAACCCGCCGAAGTTCTGGATCGCACCGAGCGATGCAATCCGGCTGGGCGGCGCGACCACCGTCGCCAGCGACCAGGCACAGGCCGACGATGCATTGGCCAGGAAGATGACGACGGAAACGCATGCGAGCGCAACGGTGTTGCTTTCGACAAATGTCGCCGGCACGGTGAAGACAACCATCCCGAGCATCGCGAACACCATCGCATTTCGGCGCCCGCCGACAGGCGTGGCACTGCGGCTTGCGATGCGATCGGACACCCAGCCGGCAACCAGTGCGCCAAGGAAGCCGCAGAAGAACGGCACGGCCGCGGCGAAGCCCGTCTGCGCGAGGCTCATGTGACGTGCCGTCCTCAGGTAGCCCGGCAACCACGTGAGATAGACCCAGTTCAGATAGACCGACCCGAAAAATCCGATCAGCATGCCCCAGGTCGCCGGGTAAGAGAACAGCGCGCGCCACTCGGCGAGGCTGACGTGAGCCGGCGGCTTGCCGGCTTCCACGCCCGAGTCGAGATACGCGCGCTCCTCCGCGGTCATCCGCGATTTGACGGGGTCGCGATACACGGCGATCCAGATCACGGCCACGACAAGGCCGGCGGCTCCCGTCACGAAGAAGGCCCAGCGCCAGTTCAAGACTGCGATCAACGGCGAGAGAACCAGCGGCGCGAGTGCGATGCCAAGGGGCGACGCCGAATTGAAGATCCCGGTCGGCGTGCCGCGCGACGAAGGCGGGAACCAGTTTCCGACGACGCGCGCGGCCGACGGAAACTGAGGCGCCTCCCCGATACCCAGTACCAGGCGCGCAACGATGAAGTAGCCGAACGTCGATACGAGACCGCCTGCAGCCTGCGAAACCGACCAGACCACGAGGCCGGCCCCCAGCAGCCATCGCGGACCGATGCGGTCGACCAGCGCCCCGATGGGTAACTGGCAGATCGCGTATGTCCAGGAGAACGCGGACAGGAGAACACCCATCTGCCCCATGCTGAGCCCCATGTCCGCACGGACCAGCTCGTTTGCAACCGCAAGGGTGCCGCGGTCAAGGTAATTGATGACGCCGCTGAGGACCAACAGGACCATCGCAATGGTCTGTTGACGCCGGATGCGAGGCGAGGCCGGCGGAGGCGAAGCGTGATGCATGGCGGATGTCTCCAGTTGGACTGGTCGTTCTTGGATCGACTGGAGCGACGCGTGCCGTGCCCAGTGGGATGCACCGCCGTTCCGGGCCAGTTTTCAAAAAATTGAAAGCGCAAAGCAAATATTTCCGATACATCTGGAAAATTGCGAAATACGCGAATTCTTATGGCTCATTTTGATTTGCTATACGCTTACATTTAGAGCGTAGGCGGATGGTGCGCTCGGTTCCCGAGTTGCGTCTTTTAGGGCAAACACTTATCTTTGGCGTATCGCTTACATCGCATGGATGGGTCATGGAAGTTTCCGACAGCGCAGCGTCGAGCAGCCTTTCTTCGGACGACCGGCATCCGGACGCTCACGGCGCCGACACCGCAGCAGGCGCAGGACAACCGCTGCTGGCTGACGTGGCCCGCCTGGCGGGCGTGTCGACGGCCACCGTGTCGCGCTTTCTCAACGAGCCGTCGCGCGTGACGGAGCGCACGCGGGCGAAGGTGCAGGCGGCCATTTCCCGGCTGGACTGGGTGCCCAACGCCGCAGCGCGCTCGCTGGTGTCGCGCCGCTCCTATGCCGTGGGCGCTATCGTTCCCACGCTCGAGCACGAGAAGTTTCACCAGCAGTTGCAGGCGTTCCAGGCGCGACTGGGTGCGCAAGGGCTGGGCGTTCTGGTGGCCTGCTCGTCCTACGACCCGATGGAGGGGTATCGCCAGGCGCGCAGCATGATTGCCCGTGGCGTGGACGCGTTGGCGCTGGTCGGCGACGACTACCCGGATGCGTTGTTCGAACTGCTGGTGTCGAAGGGCATCCCGTATGTGGTCACGTTCGGCAAGCGCGAGGACGCACCGCATCCCTGCGTCGGGCTCCTGCACGCACGCGCGTATGAGCTGATGACGCAGCGGTTGCTGGAACTCGGACATCAGCGCTTTGGCGTGATCTTCCAGTCTCCCGGGGACAACAGTCGCGTCCAGGCGCGGTTGGCGGCGATAAGCCGGACACTGGCGGCCAACGGCATAGCCGTCAGACCGCAACACATGGCGGTGGCCGAGGATGCCGAGAGCATCAAGGTTGGCTTCGCGAGACAAGCATTCCGGCGCATCATGACGGCCAGCCCGGCGCCCACGGCCATCATTTGCGGCAACGACATGCTGGCGGTCGGCGCATTGATCGAAGCAAACGCCATGGGCATCGACGTCCCGGGCGCCGTGTCGGTCTCCGGCTTCGACGACATAGAACTCGCGGCGCAATTTCAACCCGCGCTGACGACCATACGCGTTCCCGATCGCGACATCGGCGTCCTTGCCGCCGAGTATCTCCTCGACCGCATTGCCGGCAAGGAACGCGAATGCCCGCCGATGCTCGACGTTTCGATCATTGAACGCGAATCGACCGGGCCGGCACCTCGCCTGGAGGGCTGAGTGATGCCCGCCTGATACCTGCCGAGAGGCCACGGATAGGTGCCTGCGGAACCCCGCCAGCGAGGGATACCGCCATCGGCGCCGGAGGCGGCCGGGGAGCCTGCCGGGCCGATGCGACGCCTTCGCCCCGGCATCGCGACAGGTGCGGCGCGAGCCGAATCCAGCAGATAGAATGCCGACACACACGCAGCGTCCTCGCGATCGGCCCATGCAAAGCACAAAAATATTCCGCCTCTTCGTCAGTTCGACCTTCAGCGACTTTCAACTCGAGCGCGCGGTATTGCAGGACACGGTATTTCCGCGCGTCCGCCAATATTGCGAACGCCGTGGCGCGACCTTCCAGCCCGTTGACCTGCGCTGGGGCATCAGCGACGATCTGGCGCGGGATCGCCAGACGATGCAGATCTGCCTGTCGGAGATCGCACGCAGCCGCGCACTGTCCCCGCGGCCGAACTTTCTCGTTCTGGTCGGCGACCGCTACGGCTGGCGACCGCTCCCCGATACGCTGCCGGAATCGGTATTCGAGCGGGTCTGCGAACTCGTCGACCCGGCGGCACGCGACGATCTGCGACACGCCTACGCGCGCGACGACAACGCCGTGCCGCCCTGCTTCACGCTGAAGCCACGCAACCCGTCGGCCGGCGCTGACGACGACGCGCTCGAGCACCGGCTTGGCGAGCACTTCCGGCAGGCCGCGCCACACTGCGATCCGTCGGTGCGGCTACTGCTAGACGGCGGCGCGACGCATCAGGAAATCGTTCGCGGCATCTTCGAGCAGCCCGATGCGCACGAGCACGCGGTCGGCTGGTTCCGACGGCTGGACGGTATCGCGCCGCACATCGATCCGGCTCGCCCGCCGGCGACGCTACTCGCCGACTACGACACGAACGGCATGCGCGACGTCGACTCCCGGCACCGCCTCGACGACCTCGAAGACCGAATCCGCGCGAGTCTCGATGCCCCGCTGCTCGGTAGCGGCACGCTGACGGTCGCGCAGTTCGAGAACGACTGCCCGGAACGCGAGCGCTATTTGCGCGCGTTCGCGCGGCACGTGCTCGCAACGCTGCTGCGAATCGTGCGGGACGCGTTTCGCGCGCACGCCCGCACGTCCGCCCTCGACGACGAGAACGCCGCGCATGCGCGCTTCGCCGACGAGCGCGCGCGCGACCTGACCGGCCGCGACGCACTGATCGAACACCTTGGCCGGTACCTCGCGCCGTCGAAGCGCGCCCGCGTGCCGCTCGTCGTGTCGGGCCCCGGCGGCTCGGGCAAGTCCAGCGTGCTGGCCGCCGTATCGCGCGCTGCAAGCGCGTCGGCGAAACACGCGTGCGTCGCACGCTTCGTCGGCGTGACCGGCACGAGCAGCACGCTCGCGTCGCTCGTCACCGACGTCTGCGCGCAGCTCGACCGGCTGTACCGCCCCGACGCGCCCTCGCCGACGTTCATTGCCCCCGACGCGCTGAAGGCTGCCCTCGCACAGCGGCTCGCGCTCGCGAGCGCAGCACGACCGATCGCCCTGTTTCTCGACGGCCTCGACCAGTTGCCGCCCGCCGAGCGCGCCTGCACGCTGCTCTGGCTGCCGATGCCGCTGCCGAAGCACGTGCGCGTCGTGATGTCGTGCCGCGATACGCTGCCCGTGGCCGACCGGGCCGACCGGATCACGCTCGAGCCGCTGTCCGCACCCGACGCTTCCCGCCTGCTCGACACCTGGCTCGCCGAGCGCGAACGCACGCTCACAGCCGAGCAGCGCCGCACCGTGCTCGACGGCTTCGCCGCGTGCGCGCTGCCGCTGTGGCTCAAGCTGGCGTTCGAGATCGCGAGCGGCTGGTCGAGCACGACGGAGCCGCAATCACTGCCGGGTACGCTCGACGGCATCATCGGCCACACGTTCGACGTGCTCGCGCGCCGCCATCCGCATGCATTGCTGAAACACGCGCTCGGCTATCTGGCGGCGAGCCGCCACGGGCTCAGCGAGGTCGAACTTGGCCGCCTGCTCGCATCGACCCCGCAGGTGCTGGACGAATTCCGCCGCGGCAGCTACTTCGCGTGGGACGTGGCCGCGCGCGGGCTGCCGCCGGTACTGTGGTCGCGGCTGCGGCTCGATCTCGCCGCCTATCTCACCGAAAAGCACGTAGACGGCAACCTGCTATGCACGTTCTTTCACCTCGAATTCTCGGCGGCGGCGCTCGCGCGGCTCGATGCCGCCGACCAGCGCGCGTGCCGGCAGCGAATCGCCGCCGCGTTCTCCACGCCGGACGGCACCGAGCTGATCCGCGCGACCGAACGGCGCGAGCCCGACGCGCTGCGGCGCCTGACCGAGCAGGCGTGGCAACTGAACGCGTGCGGCGAAACGCAAGCCGTACGCGCGTTGCTCGTCGACTTCTCGTACCTGATGGCGAAGTGCGCCGCCCGGCGCGTGGCCGATCTGCTCGACGACTATCGGAACGCCGAGGCCTGCGACGGCACGTTGCACGCATGGCGGCGCTTTTTCGAGGCGAACGCGTCGCTGCTGCTTCAGGACCGGCCTGACTGGCCCGCGCACCGGATTCTGCTGCAGCTTGCCGCCGAAGAAGCCGACGACAGCCCGATCGCGACGGCCGCGGACCGCTGGCTCGCGTCGGGTGCATGCACGTGGCTGTGGCTGCGCCGCCGCGACCGGCCGCGCCATGCGACCGTGCCGGCGTTGCGTGCCCGCTTCATCTGCCCCGAGCCGCCGGCCGACGTATCGGCGTTCGAGAAAGTCCTGCCGTTGCCCGACGGACGGCTGGCCACGCTCGATCCCGCGCATGACCACCGCGAGGAAGACAGCGTCTTCGGCAAACTAGGGTACCTCGATACGTTCGTACGCGTGTGGAACCGCGATTCCGGCCTGATCGAGCTCGAACTGCGCGGGCATCGCAACAGCGTCAGCGGCTTCACCGATCTGCCGGGCGGGCGGCTGGCGACCGCATCGCTCGACGGGACCGTACGCCTGTGGTCGCTCGACGACGGCAAGTGCCTGCAAATCGAGAACATCGGCGACGTCAAGATCGACGCACTCGCGAAACTTCCGTCGTCGCGACTGCTGCTCGCATGCGACGACGGACGAGTCGAATGCCGACGGCACGACGATCTGTCGCTGCTCGCAACGATGCGGCACGGCGGCGGGTGGTGCGAACTCGAGCCGGTCGACGACCTGCACGCGATCGTCGTCGCCCGCGATGGCGAAACGGTCGTCGAGCGCTGGCTGTGGCGCACGGACGGCGACACCGCCACACAGATCTGCCGCGACGGTCACGTCGTCGTGCCGGACGCCGATCGACCGGGCCGATCGTCCCGTGTGTTCAGTTGGGAAGCGGCACGGGAAGATGCCCCCGACGCCGGCGTTCGCTGCGCGCGCGTTGCGTGGAACGATGCATCGCTCGATGCAGCGGCGCTGTTCGCACGCGCTCCCGCTCGCGCGTCCACCGGCAAACCCTCGGACGTCTCGGTTCGTTCCGCGACGTCGCTGGGCGATGGCACCGTCGCGGTCACACTCGATGACGGTCAGCTCTGCGTCGTCGACGCCGCCGACCGGACGATCGTCTTCTGCGACATGCGCGGCGCGACATCGCTCGACGAGCCGGACGAAGGTTATCGCGACGCGGGCACGCTACGCTTCGCGAACGGCGATCTGTGCGACTGGCACAGCGCAGGCGATCAATACTGCATCCGGCGCTGGTCGCGAGACGGTACGCCGCTCGCCAACTGGACCGGCGAGCGTGCCTTGATCGCGCTGTCGCAGTGCGCGGACGGGCTGCTGCTCTTGCGCTTCATGTTCGTCGACGAAGGCAACCCGACCATGCATCCGATCGAGCGCTGGGATCCCGAAAGTGGCCGCTGCGTCACGCGCATGATCGGCCACTACAACTACGTAAACGATGCGCGCGAACTACCGGACGGGAACTTCGTGTCGTGGTCGCTCGACGACGGCACCGTACGCACGTGGGACCGGGCAACCGGCCACGCGCGGGCCGTCTTCAACCTGCGCGGTTTCGTGAACGCCGTGTGGCTGCTCGACGACGGCACCGTGCTCGCATCGATCTACGACACGCTGTTTCGCTACGATTGCGCGCACGTCGACTCGCCCGGGCCGGCCTGCGGCGGCATTCACGTCGACGGCGGGCTCGCGCTGACGTGGCAGGACAGCAGGCATGCGGTGCTCTGGCGCCGGGCGACGCGACAAGCGCTGCTGCGTATCGCGAATCCGGGCGGCTGGACGGGCGCGCGCATGCTGACGCCGGACCACCTGCTCGCGTGGGATACACACGCGGACCAGTGGACATTGTGGAAACGACGGGGCGACGCAGCGATCGACGCCGAGCAAATCGCGACAATCGCGCTGCCCGTGACCTACCGCGCGCAGAGTTACGCGTCGATCGACCAGATCGGCGACGTCGTCATGTTCACGCTGACGGCAGACGAGTATGACCGCGTGCATGTGGTCGTCCATCGGCTCGACAACGGCGAGTGCATCGTCAACCGGTTGCTGCCGATCGACAAGGCCAGCATCGAGTCGACCGACGTGCGTCCGGTCGGCACTGACGTGCTCGTGCTGCTGTATCGAGGCGGCGCGACGCTGGTGCGCATCGCCGGCTCCGATGCAACCACCGACGACATGCCGCCGATCGAACTCGCGCAGACTGACGACGGCGTCCTGGACGTGCGGGTCCTCGAAAACGGCAGCTTCGCGACCATCGCGAAGCGCTGCGTAAAAGTGTGGAGTGCGGCCGGACAATGCACGCTTACGCTGCGGCTGAAGGGGGACGGCATCCGCGACGCCGTCGTGGCACACGGTCGCATGCTGATCGCGTCGGCGACGCACTACCGGATCGTCGATCTTCGCACGCAGGCGGCTTCGGATGACGCGACCGACCCTATCGAAGCGCCCCGCGGCTTCGCGATCACGCGGGTCACAGCCGCGCCGGACGGGCGCCTCTTCGTCGAGATGCGCAAAGGCAAGCGACAGCAGCTCGACGTCGTCGATCCGCGCGCCGGTGTCGCGCGCATCCGGCTCGCGCAATTACCCGAGATCGATCAGGATTCCCGGGCGCCCACCGCACTGGACACGGTCGACGCTTGCACCGGCGATCGCCCCAACGGCGACCACGGCGCATACGGCATATTCGCCGTGTTCGGCAGTCAGACCTGGTGCGTGTGCGAGCCGGACGGCCGCGTGCGCCGCACGTTCGACGGCTCGTTCGACCGCGCCGCGCGATTCGCGCTCGAACCGGACCGACGCACGCTGTTGGCGATCGAGTACAACTGTTGTACGGCTTACGATCTGGACGACGAGACGCCGCCGCGACGCATGGCGGGCGCCGTCCCGCTCGCATGCTTCGAGCCGTCGGCGATCAGCGTGACCGACCGCGAGGACGTGTTCATGCTGCGCGGCACGCAAGCATACGCGGAGCCCGTTTATTGGGCGATCGACGAAAGCGGCGGCATCACCGGGCTCAGCGATCTCGTCGACGGCACTCTCATGGCCAAGGGCTACAACGGGATCTACGGGCATCAGGACAGCGGATTCTGGCTCGACGCGTGGCATGGCGGCAGGCGCTTGCGCGAAGCGCCGCCGGTTGCCGCCGCCGTGCCCCACGCCCACGACGAGAGCAGCATGGACGACGAGGACAACACCTGTACCGCCCGTTAGCGCCGCGCCATGGTTCGGCCGCCGCTCAGCCGATCTGCAGATCCTTGCTGCGCAGCGCGACGTGCCAGCCGCTCGCCTCGGAAATCACGAGCCGGTAGAGCTGGCGGATCTGCTCGTGCAGTTCCGCCAGCGCGGGCGTGCCGGGCGCATCGAGCCGCTTTTTCGCGTCGGTCAGCGCACGGACCATGTCTTCCGACTGCTGAGCGAACGTCGCGAATTCACCGGCGCCGAGAATGCCATGGCACGCTGCCGCAGCAGCCGGCAGCGACACCGCGAGCACGGACAGCCACGGATAATGGAAGAAGAAGTGCACGACGCAAATGCCGAGCGTGATCCAGAAGCACACGTTGGCAACGCGGTGCAGCCGGTGATGGATGTTTTCGCAGCGATGTGCATTGGTCTCGTGATATCCGATCTGCTGCTCGATCACGCCGACCACGAAATTGCGATAGCGGCCCACGTAGTCGCTGTCGACCGGACGGCAGACGACGGCCCCGCGGGTCTGCGCGTACCAGGTCGAATAATGGCGCGTGAGGCTGCGGTCGAGGAACGTGCCCGCGCTCGCGTCGACCTCGAGCGGCTCACCCGGAAAGCCGAGCAGCAGCTGCGCATACCGGAACTGCTCCGCATGCACGCGGTTTTCGACCCAATTGCGCCGCCACGCCTGATTCGCGCGCAAGCCGAACACGCCGAGCAGCTTCCCGGCGAGTGCGCCGCGCTCGTTCTCGCGCCCGAGCACGTGAATCACCAGGATGGTCAGGATGCAGCCCCCCTCGGCCACCGTGAACACCCGGCCGAAGTGGTGTGCGACCGCCTCGTCGAGCGCGAACGGAATCGCGGCGAGCGTGACGGCGACGACGCCGAGCGTGAAGTTCATCAGAAAGCCGAAGCGGTAACGCGTGCCCATGCGGATCGATTCCGCTTCGTAGTAGGCGGCTTGCTCGTGCAGGCTCGGCAGATCGACGAGCGGTTGGGCCGCACCGTCCGACGTGGGGTGGTGCGGCGTTTTCCCGCCGAATATTCGGCGAAACAGCGCCCATGCGAACGAACATATACGGTCGAACGGCGTAGCGTAGGGGTGGTCCATGATCGATATTGGATGATTGGAATGATCGTTTTGGTCTCGTGCGCTGCAACGTGTAATCGTGACGATTTCGCCGGTCACGCGCAAGCGTCGCGCGCCGCGGCGGTAGGCGACGTTGCCTGGAGCCGCTACCATATGCGCTGATTGCGGTGCCGGCTGCGGCACCGCCCCGCCGCAAGCCGCACGACCCGCAACCCCACCTCCGATGCCGATGACAATCGACCTGGCGACCGACCCCGAAGCCCGCGCGTTCTCGAAGCAAAGCTCGCCCGTCGAGGTCGAAATCGCATCGTGCGCGGGCACGCTGGCAACGCTGGAGGGCGAGGTGGCATACAACTGCGGCGACGCGCTCATCACGGGCGTTGCCGGCGAACGGTGGCCGGTCGCCCGCGCGCGGTTCGACGCGACCTACGCGCCGGTGCCGCCGACCGGGCCCGGGCAATCCGGGCAATACCGGCGCCTGCCGAACCGCGTGCTCGCGAAACAGATGGGCGACGCATTCGACGTGCAGCTCGGCGAGCGCGGATCGCTGCACGGCAAGCCGGGCGACTGGCTCGTGCAATATGCGCCGGGCGACCAGGCCGTCGTCGCCGCGCAGATCTTCCGGCAGACATACCGTCCGGCCGACGACTAGCCGCGCGGCGAGCGGCTTCCGCCTGGCAGCAAGGCCGTGAGGCGGCAGGCAGGCATTCGCCGAGAGCCTGTTCGACGCGCAACACGACACGCTGGATGGATTCCGCCCCCTCCCCGCCTGCCCCTGGATATTCGTGCACGAAGCCGGCCGCATACCGCCTGCGGGCAGGCTCCGGGGAGGGCCACGCACGCCGCGGCGTGCTACCCGGCGCGGCTCCCGCGATGGCGAGCAAATTTCACCCGGTCGGGCGACAACCGGCCGGAACGACGCGAGAATGAAATAACCGCCGCGCGGCGCTTCGGTTCAAGCCAGTCGGAAACCGTTCGAACGAGTCATCGCATCGTCAATCGTCCGCAAGCGGCCGCTTCGACGTTTCGCTGCTCGCGAGCATCGCGACCAGCGCGACACCCGCCGCCCCGACCAGATACCATGCCGGTGCCAGCTTGTTCCCGGTCGCCCCGATCAGCCACGTCGCGACCAGCGGCGCCGTCCCGCCGAACAGCGCATTCGCCGCATTGAAGCAGAACGCAAAACCGGTGTAACGCACCCGGGTCGGGAAAATCTCCGACAGAAAGCAGGGCAAAGTCCCGTCGTTCATCGTCAGCAGCGCGCCGAACGCGATCTGGATCATTACGATCGTCGCGAAGCTCGCGCCGGCCAGCCCCCTGAACAGCGGCACCGTCAGAACCGCGAACATCACCGATGCGCCGATCAGCATCGTCTTGCGTCCGACGCGATCCGACAGCGCGCCCATCAGGAAGATCAGCCCGATGTATGCGGCCAGCGAAATCGTCGCCGCGATGAACGACTCGGTCTCGCCGATACCCATTTCGGTAGACAGATAGGTCGGCATGTAGCTCAACACGAGGTAGAACGCCACGGCGTTCAGACACGTCACGCCGAACGCGATCAGCATCTTGCCGCGATACCGTGTCAGCAGCTCTGTGGCCGGCGCCTGAGAGACATGGTGCGCGCCTTCGAGCGCCTTGAATTTCGGCGTGTCCTCGAGCCGAATACGGATATAGCGTCCGACCAGGCCGAACGGCGCAGCCAGCAGGAATGGCAGACGCCAGCCGAAGTCGTGCAGTTGCTGCGACGTCAGCACCGCGTGCATCACCGCGATGAAGATCGACCCGAACAACAGGCCGGCCGCGGTGCTGGCCGGCACGATGCTGGTGTAGAACCCGCGCTTGCCTTCCGGCGCATATTCGGCAAGGAACGCCGACGCGCCCGCATACTCGCCCGACGCCGAGAAACCCTGCACGACCCGCACCAGCAGCAGCAAGACCGGGGCGACCATCCCGACCTGCGCATAAGTCGGCAGGAACGCTATCAGGAACGTCGAACACGACATGATCAGGATCGACAGCGACAGCGCGGTCCGGCGCCCCACCCTGTCGCCGAAGTGTCCCCACACCACGCCGCCCAGCGGGCGGATCACGAACGAGATCGCGAACACGCCATACGCGGCCAGCAGCCCCGTCGTCGCGTCGCTCTTCGGGAAGAACACGACCGCGATGACGGTCGCGAGATACCCGTAGGATGCGTAATCGAACCATTCGACGAAATTGCCGATGAAGCTCGCACATGCGGCGCGCCCGAGCAGCCGCGAATCGACCTCCCCGCGCGCGGGCGTGCCGCCGCTCGAATGCGCGGCGCCGCCCTGGCCTGGCAACCATGTGCCGGCATCAGCCGACCGGTCCGACATTACCTTTCTGGTACTCATGCTCAGTCTCCAAACTGAATAGTACGTTACGGTGTCATGGCCGCCATCCGTGATTCGATCGATCGTGCGGTGAGTGCACTGCGCAGTGCCGAATCGCGGCCGTTCAAACGCATGGTAGAAGCTGGAGTCCGGGGAAGATTTTCCTTTTCGACAATAAACTCCCTGTATTCGACATCGAGGGTTAACACCGCCGACCGTCGGGCAGTGCGCCGCCGCGCTCGCGCCCGAAGAGCGCCGTGTCGGCAGCAATCACATGTCGGGAATCTGAAGTTATGAGGAAAGCCGGCATCGCGCACGCGGCGATGCATCGCAGTGCGCGAACGCGCCAGCGCGTGATTGTCACGTGGGAGAGGACGACCATCGAAGACTGTCGATGGAGAGCGGCAGGAAACGCAGGTGCCTGGACGAACCGTCCGCACACGCGCGTCGACCGGCCACTTGACAGCCGGTCAGACGAAACCGGGCAACCCGGGAATGGGGGGGATGACGCAGGATCGATCAGACGGAACGCCGGACCGCGATCGCTCGCGAAGACAGATGGCCGCATGCCCTGCCGGTTCGCGCATCGATCGCGACAGGCCTCGCGATCGACTCGACATGCTTCGCATAACGGAATAGCCGACGTGGACGATCCTGGCGGATCGCCCTCCGTCGGCTACAGGATGCCTGCCATGCCGCGTGCGGCGTCATCCGTCAACGCGCTGGATGCCGCTGCTACGGCGGACGTCGCGCATCGACATGCCGCTCACGTCTTGATGATGTTGTGTTCCGGGCCGTACGGGAAGCCGGTGATGTTGGTTGCGCCGCGCTCGCCGACGACGAGGATGTCGTGCTCGCGATAGCCACCCGCGCCCGGGTGCCCCTGCGGCATCATGATCATCGGTTCCATCGATACGACCATGTTCGGCTCCAGCACGGTATCGATGTCCTCGCGCAGTTCAAGCCCCGCCTCGCGTCCGTAGTAGTGCGACAGCACGCCGAACGAGTGGCCGTACCCGAACGTGCGGTATTGCAGCAGCCCGTATTCCGCGTAGATCTTGTTGAGTTCGAGCGCGATATCGCCGCAGCGGACGCCGGGCTTGATCAGCTTCAGTCCCGCTTCGTGCACTTCGACGTTGACCTTCCACAAATGCAGATGTTCATCCGGACAGTGGTCGAAGAACATCGTGCGCTCCAGTGCCGTGTAGTAGCCGGCAATCATCGAGAAGCAGTTCAGACTCAGAATGTCGCCCTTCTGCACCTTGCGCGTGGTGACGGGATTGTGCGCGCCATCCGTGTTGATGCCGGACTGGAACCACGTCCACGTATCCATCAGTTCCGACTCGGGGAAGCGTCGCGCGATCTCGCGCACCATCGCCTGCGTGGACGCCAGCGCGACTTCGTGTTCGGGCACGCCTTCGTGCACCGCGGCAGCCAGCGCCGCGCCGCCGACATCGCAGACGTTCGCGCCATGCTTGATCAGCGCGATTTCCTCGTCGGACTTGATCATGCGCATGCGCATCGTCTGCACACCGATGTCGACGAACTCGACCGACGGCAGCGCCGCCTTCAGCTTCGACAGCACCTCGAGCGGCACGTGGTCGAACTCGATGCCGACGCGCCCTCGATTGTCGATCTCGGCCTGCACCGCACGGAAGAAATTGTCGCGCTGCCAGTCGGTATAGACGACGTTGTAGTCGCCGACCGTGCGCCGCCACGGCTGGCCGCCATCGATGTTCGCCGAGATCGACACGACCTTGTTCGGCGTGACGACGAGGCCGTACTTCCGGCCGAATGAACAATACAGAAAGTCGGAGTAGTAGTTGATGTTGTGATACGACGTAAACAGCGCCGCGTCGATGTTTTCGCGCGCCATCAGTTCGCGCAGCTTGCGCTGACGGTTCGCATATTCGGCATCGGAGAAGGTGTGCTTCACCTTTTCGCCATTCTCGATTCGAATCAGGTTCTCCATCTTCATGAGCTCGCTCCTCGGTAAAAAGCGTGGTGGGTGTGAGCAAATGGTAGAAGTTCGGCAAATTCGAAGATTTCCGGAATGGACATCACAATCCGCGATTTGGCCGTGTCGGGTTAACCATCAAGCCGGCACGGCCGGCCGCGCGCGAACGCGCGCGGGCCTGTCCGCCGGCGGGACGATCATCGGTACGAGCATGAATGCCGGCCGAACCCGGCAAGCGATCGCCGCCGGACTACAGCGCATTCTGGTAGCGGCGCCGGTCGGCAATCGGCGAGATCTGGAACTGTTCCTTGTAGCGCGTCGCGAAATGGGTCGTCGACGTGAATCCGGTACGCGCGCACACTTCCTCGAGCGGGGTCGCCGTGCGGTAAAGCAGTTGCCGCGCGCGCAGCAGGCGAATCTCCAGATACGCCTGCGCGGGTGACTTGCCGAGGCGATCCTGGAACCACCGCTGCAACTGTCGCTGCGACACCTGCAAATGGACAGCGATCTCGGGCACGGACAGCGTTTCCTCGACGTTGCTTTCCATCAGTTGCAAGGCCTCGTCCAGTTTCTCGTGTTCCGCGCCAATATACTGGCGCAGCGACGTCTGCTGCCGGTATTCGCGGCTGCGCGGCTCCGCGACCAGCAATTCGAGCACGCGCGCGGCCAGTGCCGGGCTGCCGGGTGCGGCTGCCAGCAGATGGACCATCAGGTCGAGCGGCGCGACGCCGCCGCTGCACGTATAGCGGTCGCGATCGATTTCGTAGAGGCGGGTGGACACGGTCAGTTTCGGAAACTGCTCCATCAGTACGTCCTGGTCCTCCCAATGGATCGTGCAGCGATAGCCGTTCAACAACCCGGCGCGCGCGAGGAAGTAGCTGCCGGTATCGAGCCCGCCGAGCGCGGTCCCGTTGCGTGCCTGCCGACGCAGCCAGTCGACGATCGCGCCGGTCCGTCGGCGCGGAATGGGATTGGGGCCGACGACGAATACCACGTCGAATGCCTCGCTGTCCGACATCGACACGTCCGGCACGACACGGATGCCGTCGCTCGACCGGACGAACGCGTCGCCGGACCCGATCAGTTGGTAGTCGTAGACTCGCCGCCCGACGACCATGTTCGCGATCCGCAATGGATCGATCGCGGCACTCAGCGCGATCAGCGAGAAGTTGTCGACCAGCAGAAAGCCGTAACGGACGATGCGAAGGTCATGAATGCCTTCGCGCGATCGGGACGGCAGCGACGATGCAGGCGCGGTTTTCGACATTGAGATGAGTGCCATCGGACGGATGCGGCATCATAGCGCCGCGGATCCGGCGGCTGCAATGAGCGTGCTCCGGCGACCGTCTTGCCGTGATCGCCACCATGTCGCCACACAGGCGGCGCACGCGCATGTCCACCGGTCACGCGGCACGGACGGCTCAATCTGCGTGGTTCGGCCGAATGTCCGGCAACCCGCTCAACGCACGGTTCAGCACCTGCCGTGTACGCACCCACGCAATCTCCCGCCAGTCGCGATCGGCCGGCAAAAACGCGTCGAACAGGGCACGCTTGATCTGCCTGCCGCGCGCGTCGCGCGGATCACCATGCAGATGCAGCCAGTGATCGTCGCGCAGCGCCGCATGCATCGGCACCTCGGGAAACGTTCCGCACTCGATCACGAACTGCATCAGATGCGTATCGGGCAACGCATCGAGCATCGCCTGCGACGTATAGCCGGTCGCGCGCGCGGCCACGCCCGTGTCGCTGACCGCCGCATCGTGCGCCGTCAGCAGCGTATGGAGCCACGGGCCGAACAGCTTTTCGGCATCGGCGAGCGCCGGATAGCGTGACTGCGCGATCGCCATCAGCATCGGATGCCCGAACGGCCCCGCGCCGGTGTGCAGATCGAACGCGATCGCGATCTGTGCGGGCCGCAGGCACTGCGCAACGATCTCGCGCAGCGTCCGGTTCGACCACGTCGGCTGCTGGCCGCCGTAGAAGAGCCCGTCCGCGTGAACGTATTGCCCCGCTTCAAGCAACGCCAGATAACCGGGCCAGCCGAGCGAACGCAAATGCGCATCGAGCCGCTCGTCCGCGCGCCGGCGTTCCGGGCCGTCGAAATCGCGGCACGTGTAGATGTCGTGGATCGCTTCGTATCCGTGATTGACGGGCAACGCGGCCCCGAAATCCACGTAGTTTCGGTTCAGGTCGACGTTGTCTTCGGTGACGCGCCGCACCCATGCGGTGCCCCACGGATTGATCAGATGCACCATCAGCACGGCCACACCGGGCGGCAGCGCACGCCCGGCGAGTTCGTGCAGCCATTCGGTCTGACACGTGGATCCGTAATAGCCTTCGACGCCATGCGTGCCGGATACGACTGCCAGCACGCGGCGCGCGTCACGCGGGCCGAGCCACGCGACGTCGGTCGCGAGCGGCTCGCCCGCCGGCCCGGCGAGCGGGTGCGGATGGCTCGTCACCGTCGCGTCGGCCGCTTCGGCCGCCTGCAGGAACTGCGTGCGTTGCCGCATGAAATCGGCATCGGCCGGAAAGTCGTACTTCATCGTTGCATCCTCCTTGCTCGCGCGGCGGACTGCGCCGCTCGTCGCCGGTTCGGTTCATACGCGCAGCCGCCGCGCATCAGCGGCGCCCGCATTGCAGATCGAGCGTCACCGCGCCGGTCGGCCGCGCGCAGCACAGCAATACCGATCCTTCGGGTGGCGCCGACAGCGGATCCTCGTCATACGCGACGCTGCCGGACAGCAGCGGCGTCATGCACGCATTGCACAGGCCGGCACGGCAGTTGAATACCGGCGCATATCCCGCCTGCTCGGCCATCTCCAGTAACGAGCCGTGTTCCGGTCGCCAGTGTATCGGCTGGCCATGCGGCTCGAAGCGCACGGTGATCGCAGCGCCGTCGGCATCGGCCGGATCGGCACTCGCACCCGTAGTTGCAGCCTGCCCCGCGATGCCGGACCGCGATGCATCGGCTTCGCCGTCAAGCACCGTCGCCGGCCCGAAGAATTCGTGGCGCATCCGCTCGCGCGCGACGCCCAGCCCGCGCAGCAGCCGCCAGTTCGCCTGCATGAAACCGGGCGGGCCGCACAGGTACACGTCGTAGTCGTCGAGCGGCAGCAACGATTGCAACAACTCGCGCGTCACGATCCCCCGACTGTCGAAACCGCCGCGCGCGATATCGTCCTCGAGCGGTTGCCGGTAGCATACGTGCACGTCGATGCCGTCCCGCACCGCGGCCAGCGCGCGCACTTCGTCGGCGAACGCATGGACCGCGCCGTTCTCGCATGCGTGAATGAAATGCACGCGCCGATGCGACGCGCGCGACAGCCGATGCAGCATGCTGACCATCGGCGTTACGCCGACGCCGCCGCTCATCAGCACGACCGGACGCTCGCTGCCTTCGTCGCACACGAACGCACCGGCCGGGCCGGCCAGCTCGAGTTCGGCACCGACGTCGACGTTCGCGTGCAGATACGTGGAGCCGCATCCCGGCGGCACGTCTCCGCCGCCGTCCTCGCGCTTGACCGAGATGCGCCAGCGTGTCGTGTCGGCAGGGTCGCCCGACAGGCTGTAGTGACGCAGCACGCGCGCGCCGTCCGGCAGCGTCAACCGCAGCACGACGAACTGGCCGGGCGTGAACGCCAGCGGTCGCGCACCGTCCATCGGCACGAGTTCGAACGACACGATCGCACCACTCTCGCGTGTGCGGCGCTCGACGCGAAACCGCTCGAACCGGCTCGGCGCGGCCGGCGCCTGTGCGGCAGTCAAACCGGCGGCGGCCATGCTATCGCCCCGCCTCACAGGCGACGGCAACCGCCGCCTGTTCGGCGTCGATCATCTGACCGAGCGCGCGCCGGAACCGCAGCGGCCCGGAATCGATCGCAAGATCGATGTTCGGCTTGCGCCGGCGCGCCATGCCCGCATGCACGGCGGCCAGCACCACGCGATCCTCCTCGAACGCATGACGCACGTCCTCGTCGAACGCGCGCGACACCTGTTCGTCGCCCGGCGCGAAATTGCGCGTCTGGAACCAGAAGTAGCGCGTATGCGCATCGTCGACCGGCGTCATGAAGTTGTACGAGTTCATCAGGAACACGTCCGGATGCACGGCACCGTCGTCGCTGCCGGTGCCGGCCGGCGTGAAAATCGCCTTGATCACCGCGACCGACGGAAACCGCACCTCGTAATGCTGCTTGCGATCGCAGCGCCCCGCGAAGCGGACGAATTTCGCGTAGAACGGCGCGACGTCGACGTCGCGCATCCAGCGCGACACGGTCACGCCGTTGTCGGCGATGCTCGTCTTCAACGGCTCGGATTCGCACGCGGCGTTGCCGAATGACGACCGATGCACCCACGCGACATGCGACGGATCGAGCAGGTTGTCGGTCATGTACAGGTAGTGACAATCGACGGTCATCGCATCGCCGCGATTGAGGCCCCACGCCGGATCGTCCCATTCGTCGATCGTCAGGATCGCGTCCGGATCCGCAGCCGCTTCGTCGCCCATCCATACCCACACGAGCCCGTAGCGCTCCGCGACCGGATACCGCCGGACCATCGCCTGTGCCGGAATCCGGGCCGAGCCGGGCGCGCGCACGCACGCGCCGGAACAGTCGAACGTCAGGCCGTGATAGCCGCATTCGACGTCGTCGCCCGTCAGCCGGCCCATCGACAGCGGCAGCATCCGGTGCGGGCACGCGTCCTCGAGCGCCACCGGCGTGCCGTCGGCCTTGCGATACAGCACGATGCGCTCGCCGAGCATCGTCACGGGCGTCAGCCTGCGCGTGACATCCTTGTCCCATGCCGCGACATACCAAGCGTTTCTCAAAAACATCCGATTCTCCTGTGGTTCGGAGTCGCGCGCCGCGCTCCCCGGTATCGATGGCTCAGACCAAAGCATAAGAAACCGCAACAGGAAAGAATAGCTACCCAAAACTGATCGATGCTTTAGTATCTCTAAAATGAATTTCGTCTACGATCGCGCTTTTGCCGGATCCACTGCCATGAGTACGCTTCCTCCCTTGCGCGCGCTGCAGGTCTTCGAAGCCGTCGGTCGCTGCGGCGGCATCGCCGAAGCCGCGAAACGCCTCGGCATTTCGGCGGGCGCCGTCAGCCAGCAGATGAAACTGCTCGAGGACACGCTCGATATCAGCCTGCTCGAGAAGGACGGCAAGCGGCTGCGGCTCACGACGGCCGGGCGCCGCTACCACGAGCGCTGCGCGGATGCGTTCGAACGGCTGCGCATCGCGCACGCGGAAGTCGAGCGCTCGCGGCACGACCGCAACCTGCGGATCAGCGCACTGCCGTCGCTGCTGTCGAAATGGCTCGCGCCACGCGTGATCGAATGGCAGCAGGCCTACCCGGAACTGAGCCTCTATCTCGACGGCACGCATACCGAGCCGTTTCCGGACGGCTGCGAGATCGATTTCCGGATCAGCTATGGCGATCGCGTCGCCGACGTCGACAACGCGGTCGAGCTGTTTCGCGACGCCGTGGTGCCCGCGTGCAGCCCGCACCTGCTTCACGATCGCACACCGCTCGCGGCGCCGGCCGACCTGCTGCCGTTCCCGCTGATCGCGATCGACTGGCAGCCGAAATTCGCGTCGCCGCCGTCGTGGCAGGACTGGTTCGACGCGCATGGCGTGGATGCGGCGACGGCAGCGCCGGTCCGCCATGCCTTCTCGCTGTCGAGCATCGCGATCCAGGCTGCGATCGACGGCCACGGCTTCGTGCTCGCGCAATCGTCGATGATCGTCGACGACGTCGCCGCCGGGCGGCTCGTCGTGCCGCTCGCGTCGGGACTGCCGCTGCCGTGGCCGTACTTCCTCGCGTGGAAGAAAAGCGCGTTCGACAAACCGGAATGCCGCAGCTTCCATCGCTGGCTGCTCACGCGTGCGCGCGAGCAGCAGCAGGTCAGCGACCAGTTGGTTGCGGCGCGCCCGACGGGCGCCGCGTAGCACGACTCGGAACTTGTGCCGGATGCCGACCCGCGCGCTGCGCACTGCCATTACGCAAGGCGCTCGAAGAGGCCGTGGTCAGCACGATCTCGCCGGGCAATCGACCGCCGGATCCGGCCGCCGAATGCTTCCTCGACTGCCTGATCGAGACAATCCGCGCGGCACTATCGTCGGCCTCGCCGCATGCGAGCGAGGTGCTGCAATCGGTCGGCCTCGCCGCATGCGAGCGAGGTGCTGCAATCGGTCGGCCTGCCGATCCGGGCGCCCCCAGGCACCCGATGCGCCGGGCGGCACGCGACGGCACCGTTTCCGGTTACGGATTCGACTGTTCGATATCGAAATAGCGGCGTTCCAGCCGGCGGAACGTACCGTCCTGGTTCATCGCCGCAATCGCGCCGTCGATCTTTTCGCGCAGCGCGCCGTCTTCCTTGCGCAGGCCGATCGCCACGCCCTTGCCGAGCGTCTTCTCGTCGACGACCGGCTCACCGACGAACGCATAGCCCGCGCCTTGCGGCGTCTTCAGAAACCCCTCGCTTGCGGCGATCATGTCGGTCAGCGTCGCGTCGAGGCGGCCGGCGCGCAGATCGTTGTATACGAGTTCCTGGTTCGCGTACGACACGACCTCGATGCCGGCAGGTGCCCAATACGTGCGCGCATAGGTCTCCTGAGTCGAGCCCTGCGCGACGCCGACGCGTTTGCCTCGCAGCGACGCGACGGTCGGCTTGAGGTCGCGGCCGCGCGGGCCGACCAGTCGGCTCGGCGTATTGAACAGCGACGTGGAGAACGCAACCTGCGTCTCGCGCTGCGGGGTGACCGACATTGCAGACAGGATCGCGTCGAACTTTCGGCCCTTGAGCGCCGGGATGATGCCGTCGAATGCCGTCTCGACCCACACGCACCGCGCGTTCAGACGGCGGCAGATCTCGTTGCCGACATCGATGTCGAAGCCGACGAGTTGCCCCGACGGCGCTTTCGATTCGAACGGTGCGTAGGACGGATCCACGCCGAAACGAAGGCGTGTCGCGTCGCCTGCATGGGCGGAAACAGCCGACACCAGCATGACCAGACCGGCAATTGCGTTTTTCATGTGTGCTCCAGGAAACTCGGATCGAGGCGGCGCGTACTCACGTTGCGCGTGCCCGGCCGACAGGTTGAAACGACCGGGACCAAGCTTAAAAATCCACAATTCCGCCGAACAGAGGCCTCGTGCTGCGCGTCCCTTAAGTTTTTCTAAAATGGCGGCGTGCGGTCGAGCAATTCGGCTTGCACCTGGACGCCGCATATTCATCTGCCGAATACCGGGTGTCGCGGCAGGCCGAACACTGATCGCCCCGCTCGCGCGGCGCAGGCCGACCGTGCGCTGCAGGAGTTCGACCGGCAGGACGGGGAGTTCCCGGCGAGCCTGCTCGCGGATGCGTCGGGAGTCGCGATGTTCAAACGGACGTTGCCGCGGGATCTGGCGGGTGCCCGACGCGCGAACGCGCCACCCAAAGAAAACGGCCGCCCGAAGGCGGCCGTACGAAGTGGCACCGACGCGCCGCTTACTTGCTGTAGTCGTACACCCCGCGCCCGGTCTTGCGCCCGAGGCGCCCGGCCGACACCATTTCGCGCAGCAGCGGGCATGCACGGTATTTCGTGTCGCCGAAATCCTTCAGAAACACGTCCATCACCGCGAGGCACACGTCGAGACCGACCAGATCGGCCAGCGCGAGCGGCCCGATCGGATGGTTCGCACCGAGCTTCATCCCCGCATCGATCTCCTCGGCCGACGCGATGCCTTCGGCCAGCACGAAGAACGCTTCGTTGATCATCGGCACGAGGATCCGGTTCACGACGAAGCCCGGCGCGTTGCGCACGCCGATCGGCGACTTGTCGAAACGCTCGGTCAGCGCGCGCACGGCCGACGCGGTTGCTTCGCTCGTCTGCAGCCCGCGGATGATCTCGACGAGCGGCATCAGCGGCACCGGGTTGAAGAAGTGCATGCCGACGAAGCGCGACGGATCGGCGAGCAGCGCCGCGAGCGCGGTGATCGAGATCGACGACGTGTTGGTCGCGATGATCGCATCGGGCCGCGCGACCGACTCGATCTGCTTCAGGATGCGGCTCTTCAGCTCGACGTTTTCGGTCGCGGCTTCGATCACGATGTCGACCGCGGCGAGCTTCGCGTAATCGGTCGACGTCGTGATGCGAGCAAGTGCGGCGTCGCGTGCGCCGGCGTCGAGCTTGTCCTTCGACACGAGCCGCTCGAGGCTGCCCTTCAGCGCGGCGACGCCCTTGTCGAGCGCCGCATCGCTGACGTCGATCATCACGACGTTGAGTCCTGCAACGGCTGCGGTTTGCGCAATGCCGTTGCCCATGGTTCCGGCGCCCACGACGCCGACGGTTTCGATGGCCATACGATTCCTGTGTGTTCGGGTGCTGAGCGGTCGATTATCAGATGTTCTCGAAGATTGCCGCAATCCCCTGACCGCCGCCGATACACATCGTCACGAGCGCATAACGCCCGCCGATGCGCTTGAGTTCGTACAGCGCCTTGACCGTGATCAACGCGCCGGTCGCGCCGATCGGGTGGCCGAGCGAAATGCCCGAGCCGTTCGGGTTGACCTTGGCCGGATCGAGGCCGAGTTCCTGCGTGACCGCGCACGCCTGCGCGGCGAACGCCTCGTTCGCCTCGATTACGTCGAGATCGGCGATCTTCAGGCCCGCGCGCTCGAGCGCCTTCTGCGTGGCCGGTACCGGGCCGATACCCATGTACGCCGGATCGACGCCCGCATGCGCATACGCGACGAGACGCGCGAGCGGCTTCACGCCCTGCGCGCGCGCAGCGTCCGCACTCATCATCAGCACGGCGGCGGCGGCGTCGTTGATCCCCGACGCGTTGCCGGCCGTCACCGTGCCGTTCTCTTTCGCGAACACCGGCTTGAGCTTCGTGAAATCGTCCGGGCCGGCATCGTGGCGCACGTGCTCGTCGGTGTCGAATGCGATCTCGCCCTTCTTCGTACGGATCGAGATCGGCAGGATCTGGTCCTTGAAGCGGCCCTCGGCGATCGCGCGCGCCGCGCGACGATGCGATTCGAGCGCGAGCGCATCCTGCGCGTCACGCGAAATGCCGTATTTCTTGGCGACGTTCTCGGCCGTCACGCCCATGTGGATCGTCTGGAACGGGTCGTGCAGCGCGCCGAGCATCATGTCGACGAGCTTGCCGTCGCCCATGCGCTGGCCGAAGCGCGCGGCCGGCACCGTGTACGGCGCACGGCTCATGCTCTCCGAGCCGCCGCCGATCGCGACGTCGGCGTCGCCGAGCATGATCGTCTGCGCGGCCGACACGATCGCCTGCAGGCCCGAGCCGCACAGACGGTTCACCGTCAGCGCCGGCGCGTGCTGCGCGACGCCGCCGTTGATCGCCGCGACACGCGCGAGATACATGTCCTTCGGCTCGGTGTTCACGACGTGGCCGAACACGACATGGCCGACCGCATCGCCCGGCACGTTCGCGCGCGACAGCACTTCGCTCACGACCTTCGCACCGAGATCGGTCGGCGAGAAATCCTTCAGGCTCCCGCCGAAATCGCCGATCGCGGTACGGACACCGCTCACCACCACGACTTCCTTCGCTGCATTGCTCATCGTCTCACTCCGGTTCGTTCGCGCCCGCGGGCGCGGGGATGCGTTTGCGTTACATGTTCGGGTAATTCGGCCCACCGCCGCCTTCCGGCGTGACCCACACGATGTTCTGGGTCGGGTCCTTGATGTCGCAGGTCTTGCAGTGCACGCAGTTCTGCGCGTTGATCACCAGCCGGTCGCTG